>JARIAN010000030.1 GCA_029257865.1 Phocaeicola sp. | reverse complement strand
AAGCCTATCTGAGTAACACTTATATGCTCAAAAGAATTTTAAGCAAGTCCGGTATGAAGCCGAACAGAACATTTAATGCTAAACTTATCAAAGAACTATTTGGCATAGTGGCAGAAGCCGCTTAGCTAAGATGTTGAATTTTTAACGGACTATTAACATATAAAACATGATTTTCTCAATGCCGTATTATATATAACAGATTTTATGAAAAGACACTTAACCATTCATTCTTTTACTTAAAGTCTATCCCTGCTGTCCATGCTAAGGCAGCAGCTCCCAAAACTGCAGCATCCGCCTCTTTCAGTTCGGAGAAAAGAATACACGCTGTACTCCGATAATTTTCGAATACCATTTCATGATAAGTCCGCACCACAGGTTCCAGCAGAAACTCTCCCGCCTTAGTCAGTCCTCCGAACAAGATAAAAGCCTCCGGATCAGAAAAAGTAGCACAATCAGCCAAGGCCTCTCCCAAAATCCGTCCCGTATATTCAAAAATCTCCCTAGCCAGTCCATCTCCCTCCACAGCCGCCTCATAAACCTTCTTTGACGTAACCGCAGAAGCAGAAATACGGCGCAGCAGGCTATCCGTCTTCCTTGTTTCCAGAAACTCCACAGCCGTACGTGCCACTCCGGTAGCCGAGCAATAAGCCTCCAGACACCCTTTTCGTCCGCAAGGACAAGCACGCCCGTTCTCCGGTCTCACCGAAATATGCCCCAGTTCACCTGCAAATCCCCGTTTACCATAAACAATCTTTCCATCCACCACAATTCCACTTCCCACTCCAGTGCCCAGCGTAATCATGATAAAATCCTTCATCCCTTTAGCTGCTCCATAAAGCATTTCTCCCAGGGCCGCCGCTTTCGCATCATTTGTCATCACCGTCCTGATCCCCGTTTTCCGTTCAATCTTATCAGCCAAAGGAACCACCCCTTTCCAGGGTAGATTCGTAGCATTCTCAATACACCGGCTTTCATAGTTGACATCCGGTGCTCCAATACCCAGCGCAACCACCTGCTCCTTTCCTCCAGCCCGTTCTATCAGTCCGCCTATAACTTCAGCACAGCGGTCTACATACTCATCCACCTCTTCAAATTCATCCGTTCTGAAAGAAGTACGTGCTGCAATACCCCCCTCCTTATCCACCAAGGCCAGTACAGAATTCGTACCTCCCAGGTCAAATCCTATTACATACGATTTCATTATTTTTCCGTTTTAAAAGACGTTTTCAACAAATCCGGATATTTTTCATGCACTTTCACAATCAGTTCGCCGAACAGCGTATTAGCCCACGCAAACCAGGAGCGTGTAAAATCAGCCTGATTATCCACATTAAACGATTCATGCATAAAGCCGGTTCCCGCATCCGTATTCCTAAGCATCCTCAAACAATAAGCCAGCTCCTCTTTACTGTCGGAAGTCAGCCCCTTCATAATAATACTCATAGGCCAGGCATAATTCAAGCCGACATGAGGTCCGCCAATTCCTTCCCCCTCTTTACCCGAGAAGAAATAAGGATTATTATCGCTCCATACAAATTTCCTTGTATTCTGATACAGTTCATCATCAGGCGAACAATATCCCAAATAAGGTGCAGCCAGCAAACTCGGAACATTTGCATCATCCATACACAGACTATTCCCAAAGCCATCCACTTCAAATGCATAGATTCTTCCACAGACCGGATGATTCACAATTGCATATTTCCGGATAGCCTCATCAATCTCATTGGCCAGTTCCGTGCATTCCTCAGCAAACTCCCTATGACGATACACCTTTGATTCAATCTCGGCCAATTGTCTTAAAGAGACCACGGCAAACATATTTGAAGGGACCAGAAAACCATATTGAGTAGCATCATCCGAAGGACGGAAAGCCGACACAATCATTCCATTAGGCTTGACAGGAGCCCCAAATCCCCCGTTTATCTGCGAATCGGTAGGCCGCTCACTGCTACGAACAAAGCTATAAGGGCCGTTTCCATCCTTACGCTGCTGTTCTTTCATCGTTTTCACCGCCAGCAGCATAGCCTGATGCCATGTTTCACCGAAGACAGAAGTATCCCCAGTAAGCAGATAATAAAAATAAGCAATCCGAATCGGATAGCACAACGAATCCAATTCCCATTTACGTTCATGCAACTCCTTCCTCATATGCTGTGTACAATCCGTTTCCCAGTAACTGCCTACCGGTCCGTCATTGAACGCATTAGCATAAGGGTCAAGCAAAATACACTCAGCCTGCCGGTTAATAAGTCCGGCCACCAGCTGCTGCAATTCTTTATCCTGTTCGAGTAACTGCAAATACGGCCACAGTTGGGCAGAAGAATCGCGCAGCCACATTGCATTAATATCCCCCGTTATCACAAAGGCATCGGGACGATTCTCTTTCTGCTGAAATTTCACGGTCGTATCCAAGGTATTCGGATAACAGTTTTCAAACATCCAGCGCAGCTTAGGGTCTGCAATATCACTTTTCACCCGTTCAATCAAAGCCTCAACCGCCTTTGAAGAAAAGTGACGGTTGGCGGCAGCCGGACGCTTTGACTCATAGTCAGCCCCATTATCAGTCTGTGCAACAGTTTCCGTGGTATTCCACATACCGCATGCCAATGCAATTCCTAAAATCCATTTATATTTTTTCATCATGCCATAGTATTTAAGTATATTCTACAAAACAATCACCATCTCATCAAGACCCAAGAAGAAAATTAAAACTTGTTTTTTCCGGGCACCACCTTAAAAGTTTCCTTTTTATCCCCATACCATACCACCAGTTCGAACTCCACATTAGAGTCCACCTCAATGACAGGCTTATCCGTAACCGATCGCCTATGCTGAGCCTTAAAGGAAACCAAGCCATCCGGTCCAAAAGGATAACGTTCAATTCCATTAGCCTCCGTCAGGTTCAAATCCCACACAATCTGTTTCTGAGTAAAATCTCCCCGGATACCAATTATATGTTCAATCAGCCCTGCAATAGGAGGCAATCCGGTCCATCCTACAAAACCCTTCCTTGCCATAAAGCCCGGTTCATCCGACTCTGGAGCATAATACTCCCAGAAAGTTCCCGTTTTCCGGAATACTTTAAAGATTTGACCATAATGATTCAAAGCAATATCATGAGCTTCTTTCCTAAACCCTTTTTCCAACAGTCCGTTAATAACCATATAATTAGTACCCGGCCATACTCCCCCCTGCCAATAACGCCCATTAGCCTTATAACGGGGATTATCCGCAGCAAGCGAAGGAACCCGATGCGTCCGCTTAAATGTAGCCGGATTATCCAGTTCGCTGACAAGTCGCTTAAGCTGTCCTTCATCAAGCACATCAGAATATAAAGCCCAATAAGCTCCAATCCCTTTCGTCTTAGAAAGAGAGCCGTCTGCATACTGGTCATACAGGAAGCCAGTTTCTTCATCCCACAGATTTTCACGGATATAATTTTTCAGCATAGCTGCCTCATCCTCCAGTTCCTCAATCTCCTGCCAGCGTTCCAAATAGAAGCCCATTTCCAACAGCAAGTTTGCAATAAAGAGCTGCTGCAAATTAGTATCCAGCCAAATCATATGACCATGACTGAAAATCATGCTGTATTCACTTTTCACACGAGGCATATTATCCATTCCGGTACCCCATCCGCTAGACCAATAAGTACCATTCCGCCAAGTATGATTCAACTTCAGCCACTTATAATACGCACACAATACTGGAAATATTTTATGCAGGCGCTCTGTATCCCCAAACTGATGATAATACACCATTTCACACCAAGGCATCAAATTAGGTCCGGTGCTCACCGGATCATAACGTTCAAAGCAGTCAGCACCATCCGCTTTAATCTCCCGGCAGATAAACCCATCCGGATGCTGCTTGGCATAGAAATTATCCAACGTATTCTGGAAAGGGAAAAAACGTGCTCCATAACGGGCAAACATCAGAATGAAAGAAGAATCCCACATAAAAATATTCCCATTATAAGCCGTATCAATATAAGGTGCCACAAAACCGGAACCTGGCAAAACATTCCGGATATTTCCTATTGCTATCTCCCAAGCCTTCCAATACATACGCAGTTCTTCCTCATGTCCTTCCCAGAATGGTGCCGGAAGAATACTCCGGGCCTCTTCCATACTCTTGGGCAGTTCAGTATAATAAGGTTTGGCCATGCGGTAAGTATTTTCGGCCACCAGAGGAGATTTCACATAGGTATCTTTATAAGGCAACTTATATATACTGTCATTTCCACACGACTGAGCATGTCCTTTTGCTGCAAAAAATCCTAGTGCCAAGCAACATACTAAATAATAAGGTCTTTTCATAAATTCAACAATTTCTTTATTTTGTCAAAGATAGCAGTATTTTCGTAAATACCCGTAAAATTTTCCGCCCCAGGGCCAAAAGCATATACAGGCACCATTACCCCTGAGTGACTGGTTGTAGAAAATTTACATTGGATTTCTCCTTTCTCTTTATCACCTCCCAACAAAGTCAAGCCTCCTGTTTCATGATCAGCAGTAATTACTATCAGAGTTTCTCCATCTTCAGCAGCCCATTTAAATACTTCACCAATAGTACGGTCAAAGTCCAATGTTTCCTGCATCAGCATTTCTAAATCATTAAAATGCCCATAATCATCAAGTTGTGAACCTTCAATCATCATAAAGAACCCTTTATCATTCTTATTAAGCAAATTCATTCCCTTCAGTGACGACTGAGCCAGACGATCCCCTCTATCCTTCGGTTTTGGTGTATCAAAAGAATCGGTTACAGCAAAAATTTTCCCATCTTTCAATTTCAGGCATTCCTCCCAACTTTTAGCTATCTGATAACCTTTCTGCTCCAATTCTTTATAGATATTTCTTCCGTCAGGGCGATTCACAAACTTTAGTCCCCCTCCACCAACTACATAATCAGCTCTACAATTCACATAGTCAGCTACAATTTCATATTCATTTTCACGATCTATATTATGACAGCAAAAATCAGCAGGCGTAGCATCCCACAGTCTGCAAGTTACCGCTACTCCAGCAGATAACCCTTTATCTTTAGCTAAGGAAATTAAAGAAGGAATAGGATTCCCCTCCACATCTACCCCTACCGAATGGTACATTGTTTTTACTCCAGACGACAAGGCAGTACCTCCTGCACCTGAGTCAGTTATTAATTTATTAGCACAATAAGTTTTAGAAAGTCCGGTAACGGGTGCATTTTCAATATACAACTTACCTCTATTGGCAGTCCATGCCGAATAAATATGCATCAAGCTCATGCCATCCCCAATCATAAGAATTACATTCTTCACCTTCTTTCCTGAAGGAGAAACAATTTTTTCAACGGGATAAGGATTATCCAAAACATAAGTCTGTAATTTATCTGTCCTAGAGTTTTGAGCATTAATGTGAGAATATCCCCCTATTGTACCTGCTACGGCACAACACAATAAAAATTTAGAAAATAATGTATTCATGATTCTATGTATTAAAGTTAAAAAAACAAATTATTCTAAGAAAAGCGCTTTCAAAGGAATAGATTCAGATACCTGTTTTCCCGGTAAAGTCCATTCCCAACTCAGATGTTCACCTTCGTAATCCTCAAAATAAAGCAAGCGATAGGAATGAAAACCTTTTTTCAAGGCAATTCTTCCGGTAGCCGTAATAGCTGCATGCGAACTGTCATTATCTACAACCTTATTCCTGTCCACATACAAGACACTACCATCATCCGATTTTGTAGCAAAGGTATACACCCCATCTTCAGGAACATTAATAATTCCCTCAAAAATATATCCAAAATGATCAGCCTGTTTAGCCTGCCTAATAGAAGGTTCTGCCATCACACCTTTTTCTATTACTTCAGCATTTGCCAAATCGGCTACTTTCTGAAAATATCCTTCTACATACGTATAAGATGTTCCCTGCTTTTTACCTTCTGCAGCTACCGGCGGAAGCAATTCAGCTTTTGTAGCCTGAATAGTCAGTATACGGCTAGGCTCATATCCATTTTTGAAAGCCCGTGCCTTGACAGTCGTTGTTTTATCCAAAGTGAAGGGCTGTGTATAGACTGGAGATGAAGCACCAGGTTCTGTTCCATCCAAAGTATAATGAATACTACTACCCTCTGTAGCAGAAGCCAGCTGAACTTCAATTTGATCAAGGAATAAATTCAAGTCCTTATTCACATATGGAACAGAAACAACTTTTCCATTAGTAAAAGAATAAGGGAAATCTTCCGCTTGAGTACCCCGAACATAATTAGGTTTGCTTGACAAAGTAAATGACAACTCTCCACCTTGCATCAGTTGTTCGTAAGTAATAAAGTTTTTATCTATTACCCGGCCGTTAAGCGTCACCTTATCAATATACTTATTTTGAGCTGGATTATTAGCCTTCACAGTTAATATCTTTCCGTTTGCAAGTTTAAATTCTACCAAGTCAAACAAAGGAGTAGTCAAACAAAATTCATTACTTCCCGGACACACCGAGTAGAATCCCATAGCCGACAAGATATACCAAGCAGACATCTGCCCACAATCTTCATTTCCGATAATACCTTCTGGAGTAGGAGCATACATTTCATCCAGCAGGCGACGGGTCATTTCCTGTGTTTTCCATGGCTGACCTACATAATTATATAAATATGCCATGTGATGACTAGGTTCATTCCCATGCACGTATTGTCCGATTAATCCGGTAATATCCACCAAATGTCCATCAATATCAGACGTTACAGTATACAACGAATCCAGGCAGGAAGTAAATTCTTTTTCCCCTCCAAATAGCTGAATCATACCATTTACATCATGAGGGACAAAGAAACGGTACTGCCAAGCTGTGGCTTCAGTATAGTCACGTCCTACTTCAAACGGATTGAAGTTAGTTTCCCAGTTTCCATCCATTCTTTTTCCACGGAAAAACTTTGTATTTCCATCAAAAACATTCATGTAGTTTTGTGAACGTAAGATATAGGTTTCATACACATCCTGTTTACCCATAGCTTTAGCCATTTGTGCAATAGCCCAATCATCATAAGCAAACTCCAACAGACAGGAAATGGATTCTTTTTTGATATTTGACGGAATAAAGCCATATTTAATATAGTAATCGGCTCCTTTTTTGTTCTTTTCTGAAGAAGCAATCATCGCTTTTAATGCTTTTTCCGCATCAAAACTACGTATACCTTTCATATACGCATCCGCAATGACCGAAGTAGAGTGATAGCCAATCATAGTACCAGTTTCACCTGCAGAAAGAGGCCACATAGGCAACTCTCCCAATGCATCATACATTGCCAGCATTGAATTAATCATATCATTGACCAATTTAGTATCTGTCAGTGTCATCAGTGGATTCCAAGCTCGGAAAGTATCCCACAGAGAAAGAGTAGAATACATCTTCTGCCCAACAGGAAGTGAAGCTATAGCCATATCATGGCGCCGGTATTGTCCATTAACATCACTAGTTACATTCGGTACTACCAATGTATGATACCATGCAGTATAGAAATTGGTACGCTGTGCCTCTGTACCTCCTTCTACTTTAATCTGACTTAACGTATTTTCCCAAATATGGACAGCCTGATTACGTACTGCATCAAAATCAAAGTCTTTAATATCATTCTCAAGATTCAGACGGGCATTTTCTACACTGACAGTAGAAAGTCCGACTTTCGCAATTACTTGCTGAGATTTTATTTTCCCGAATGCAAGCAATGCCTGTAAATGCTGCCCCGACAAGACATTATTCTTCTTTACCAGTTTGCCGTCTTTAAATAATTGAAGAGAAGTAATGGGAGACTCAAATTGTACTACAAAATATACATATTGATTATCTACCCATCCACGAGTACGACGCATACCTGTAATCTCGTTCCTTCCAGTCTGTGTCAGTTCTGCTTCATAGATAAATTCATCGGTAAGTAAGTGTGCTAAATCAATTACGACATAAGCGTCTTTACCTTTAGGGAAGGTATAACGGTGCATACCCGCATAGGTAGTGGCTGTAAGTTCAGCCTGAATCTTTTCTTCTTCCAGCATAACAGTATAATATCCTGGAATAGCCTTTTCTGAAGAATGTAAGAATTTGGCCGGATTATATAGTTGCCTGCCTTCTTGTAATGGTGATATGGTAGGTCTAAATAACAAATCCCCTAAATCAATACAACCAGTACCACTAAGATGGGTATGTGAGAACCCTAATAAGGTTGAATCCGAATAGTGATAACCAGAACACGCATCCCAATTATCTCTCCGGGTATCAGGGCTTAACTGAACTGCCCCAAAAGGCAAAGTTGCTCCCGGATAAGTATGTCCGTGAAACCCCGTTCCCACAAACGGATCTACATAGTCTATGATTTGTTTACCTCTATCTTGAGCAGATAGACTTAATGAAAATAAACAAGCAAGGAATAACAAAGTTTTTTTCATACGCATATTTTTGATATAAAAGGGAATAACATATTGCTATATGCTGTTATAGTTCTATGCTATTCCCTTTCTCTATAATCAGGTTATTATAAATCTAATCTCTAGCTACGATTTCATTAATTATTTTGCATGATTCCCGAAATCTGAATATCCTGAAGCTGGATTATTTATCAGAACTCCATTACTATTTTCAATTTCAATCTGCGGAAGTGGTAGGTGAGCATCTTTAACAGGGTCAAATTTACGTCCTCCATAAGGATCTGTTTCCTTATTTCCATAGACCTGTTTAGCCAACCCCCAACGTACCAAGTCATAATGACGTTCATCCTCATAAGCTAGTTCACAACGACGTTCATTTGCCAAATCCCAAAAGTTAATTGAGGTCATTTTCTTGCTTTCATCATTTCCAAACGCACGCACATGCACCTCATTAAAATATTTTAAGATATTTCCATCATTAGTCTTTGCATCCGGATTCTGTCCATTCAAGCCTTTTTCTGCCATTAAAGCTTCTGTATAAATCAACAAGACATCGGCATAACGCAACAATGGAATATCTGCACCACTTTCCCACTCCCACTGAGCCAGTTTCTTGTAGGCATTTGCATACTTCACACACATCCATCCCGTTTGCATATCACGGATATTACCATTTATAGGATCTGTACTTAAAGTAAACTCCTGACCAAGATAGGAAACTTTATCACCATTACCTACCATAGTAGTCTTTCGTCGTAAATCCCCCTCTTTAAATGCATCTCTCAAACTTTGGGTCGGTGCAAAGTAAAACCATCCTTTACCTCCAGTCAAAAATCCAGACATAGTGATAGTTGAAGTAACTGTACCATAGTTTCTAATCGGAAGATTTGTCAAATTGAATAAAACTTCATTTGATTTTTCTCCCTCTATTGAAAATAAATGGTCAAAACCATTGCCTCCTGTTTTATTCAATTCGTATTTACCCGAATTTATTACTTCCCAAGCTGCATTCTTTGCTTGTTCCATCTTATTCCAATGTGCATATACCTTAGCCAACAAACCATAAGCAGCACCCAAATTAGGACGTCCCCAATCCTCGTTAGAACGTTCCCACAAAGGCTTACCATCAATATCTTTATAATAATCAATAGCAGCAAGTAAATAATTTTCAATATTCCTGTAAGTCTGTTCTTTGGTCTCACGTGGTTTATTGAAATTTTGAGGATCATTTAAATCATAAAATGGAAGTCCTCCAAAACGTTTAGCCAAATGGAAATACGCATAGGCACATAAAAAGTTTGCTTCTCCTAACATCATACGTTTTTTAGCTTCCGGCATATCAATATTCGGAACATTAGCTAATACATCATTGGCTCTACGTATTACTTTATACATTACAATCCAGTTGTCATGCATACCACCAGATGTGTTAGATACCTCTGTAAATCTAGCCATACGTTCAATTTCTGGTTTGTCACGATTTACACGCATATCATCACTCAATGTACCTGCCCACCATTGTCCACGTCCGTAACCTTCTTCTTCATAAAAAGGCTGGTAAGCAGCATCCAATCCTTTTTGAGCATTTCCTTCAGTCTCCCACAAGCCTGCCAATCCATAAGGTTCTCGGTCTAATGAACAAGAAGATATTAATGGCAAGAAAAAAGATAAATACAATATATTCTGTAGTTTCATAGTTTTATAATTAGAAATTAATGTTTACACCCATAATAAAAGATCTTGTTTGAGGGAATTGTCCACGGTCCACCGCCAATTCAGTTACTCCATATGCATCATCTGTGTCTGCATAAGTCTCACCCAATTCAGGGTCATAACCTGAATATTTTGTAATAGTAAATAAATTTTGTGCAGTGACATAGAATCTAAGTTTCTGCATACCCAATTTTGATGAAATATATTTAGGCAATGTATAACCCAAGGTTATATTTTTCAATTTCAAATAATTACCATTTTCTACATAGAGATCAGACATCTGAGCATTTCCATTGGGATCTTCAAATGTTACCCGCGGCAATGTACCAGTAGGATTGTTAGTTGGATGATAACGATCCAAAATTTCCCCGAATTGGTTATATGATTTGCGGACAAACATACCTTCACGATTAATAGCCTTAAAAATATCATATCCAGCTACTCCCTGAAAGAACAAAGACAAATCAAAGCCCTTATAAGATCCATCAAAGCCAAATCCATAAGTAAAATCAGGGAAACCATCTCCAATATTTGTCTTATCATTATCATCAATGATATTATCGTTATTTAAATCTAGGAATTTCACATCTCCAATTTGGGCATTCTTATGATATTTAGCATTGTATGCATCTACGTCAGCCTGATTTTTAAAGATTCCATCGGTTTTGTAACCATAAAAGTGAGCCATAGGTTCTCCAACTACAGTGCGTGTGATATTACTACCGCCATAACTACCTCCAAAAATCGCTTCGTTTCCACTACCTAAAGAAGTAACCTCATTTTTTATCGTACTAAAGTTACCATATACATTATAAGTAAAGCCGTTCTTTTCACCATTCCATGCCATACTAAATTCAAAGCCACGGTTTCGTACTTTACCAGCATTAACCCAAGGTTCGCTATCTACACCAGCAAGCGCTGTAATAGGCACCTGTAACAATACATCTGAAGTATTCTTTTGGAAATAATCCGCTGTAATATCTAAATGATTAAACAGAGTCAAATCAATACCGACATTGGTCTGAGTCGTAACTTCCCATTTGATATCCTTATTAGCAATAGAAGCTTCATAACGACCACCAGTATATTTTTCATCTTTACCAAATACTACGTAATAACCATCATCATCTTGAGTATTCTTTACTTGAGAATAAGTAGGATAAAAATCAAATATATTCTGGTTACCAAGCTGTCCCCAACTTGCACGCAATTTAAAGTTCTGTACTGTCCCTTTTACTCCCTCAAAGAAAGCCTCTTCAGAAATGCGCCATGCGCCGGATACAGAAGGGAAATATCCCCAACGGTTCTTTTTGGCAAATTTAGAAGAGCCGTCAGCACGGAAACTGGCTGAGAGCAAATAACGATCTGCAAAAGAATAGTCCAATCGCATAAATCCAGACATCAATGCCCATTCTTTTCGACCGCTCAATAACCAGGCTACAGTCGATGCACACTCCAAATAGCGCTGAGATTCTTCATCTGATGCAAAACCTGTACCACGAGCATTCAAGAAGTTCATGCGGTAATCCTCAAAAGACCAACCTCCCAAAGCCATTAATTTATGTTTTCCCCACAAACCATCATATTTCAAAGTCGTAGCATTCATCCAACGGACACTCTGCCAATCTTGCTGGGTCAACTCTGCCACAGTATTAGGACGTCCAGCTTCTGGAACGATACCTGAATATTCCTTTTCCTGCCATTGCGACCAGTCATAGCCAAAGTCTGTTTTCAGAGCCAATCCTTTCAAAATCTCCCATTGCGCATATACGTTACCAAAAATACGATCACGAGTTATTTTTTTATCTGCACGGTCAAGAACAGAAACCGGATTACGCATATCTGTACCTAATTCACCACTTCCGCTATATCCTCCATCTTCAGTATACACAGATACAGAAGGGTCAAATACTAACGCACTAGAAACAGCACCTCCCGCTCCATAGGTAGGGACAATACTCTGAACTGAATGTGTAATCATCAAGTTTTCACCAAACTTAAGATTTTTCGTAATATCCATTTCAGTATTTACGCGAAAATTCACTCTATCAAATCCTGAATTTTTCAAAATTCCATCCTGGCTCAAATAACCAAGAGCAACATTGTAACGTGCCCTTTCCGAACCTCCTGAAAGCCCCAAGTCATAATTACCTGTATATCCTGTAGAATAAATTTCATCCTGCCAGTTGGTACGAGTTACCGAACCAATAGGTCCTGTATAATATTCAGGCACTGATTTTCCATCATTCTGATATGCCTCAGAGTGAATCAAATTACGTCCGGCAGCATCCAATAAACTGACTTTCTTTGTCGCAGTATTAAAACCATGATGAGTATTAAAGGTTACACTTATTTTCTCTGACTTTTTTCCTTTTTTAGTCTGAATAATAACAACTCCATTAGCTGCACGAGAGCCATAAATAGCTGCTGAAGCTGCATCCTTTAAGACATCAATCCGCTCGATATCACCCGGATTTACATCATTCATATTATCGGCAGGCATACCATCAATGACATATAAAGGATCGTTATTTCCGATAGTACCCAAACCGCGCACACGAACTGAAGCTGAAGCACCAGGAGCGCCACTTGTCTGATAAACAGTAACACCGGACATCTTTCCCTGCAAGGCATGGTTTATACCCGTCACCGCCATATCACTTACTTCATCCATTTTTACCGAAGCAACAGCACCTGAAAGATCTGCTTTTTTCTGTGTTGTATAACCTACAACAACAACCTCTTCCAAAGTTTTATTATCTTCTTTCAAAACAATATTAAAAGATGTTTTATTCCCCACCTTAATCTTTTGGGTTACATAGCCAATATAAGAAATAGTCAGTACATCATCTGAAGATGCATTAAGTGTGAAATTACCATCCATATCGGTAATAGTCCCATTGGTTGTTCCCTGTACCTGTACGCTAGCACCAATCACAGGAATACCTGAGTTGTCTACAATCACACCTTTAATTTCTTTTGTTTGACCTACAGACGCTTTAATTTCTGTTTTTGAAGACAATATAATATTTCTGCCTTCTATTTCATAATCGATAGCTGTTTTGCAAAATAACGACTCCAAGACTTCATCTAAGGCTTTATCCTTAACATTCACAGACACCTTTCGTCCTAAGTCTATTTCAGCCTCATTATAGGCAAAAAGCAGATTGGTCTGACTCTCAATTTGCGACAATACAATACTTAACGGAGTTTGAGACTCTTGTAATGTCACAGGTGTACCTTGGATGGAAGCAGATAAGGACAGACTCAAAGAGGCGGCTCCTAATAAACTTACAAATCTTTTTTTCATGGTTCTTTCACTTTGTGTTTAAATCATAGTTAATTAATTATTATTTTATTCTTTTTTTCATTCCATGTATAATTGAAGTGATTAAACTGCTGCAATACCTTAAGAATATGATCCAAACCTGAATCTGTATAAAATTTTGCTGTTGCACGATATTTACTAACCTTTATATTCTCCACCTTTATTTCCACGTTGTAATAAATTTGTAATTTTTCAAAAATTTCTTGATAGCATTCATTTTGAAAAACAAGTATTCCTTTTTTCCAGTAGAGATCTTCTGTTCCCTGAGTAGCTTGCTTAACTAAAAATCCGTCAGTTAATATAGCCTCCTCATCAGGAGATAGCCGTAACACTTCATGCTCGCTCTTGTCATTAATCTGAACAGCACCTTCCAATAACATTACTTTAAAAGTTTCATTTTGCTTATAAGCATTAACATTAAAGGTTGTGCCCAATACCTGTATATCATAAGCTTTTGTTTCCACGATAAAAGGACGTTTTTCATCATGGGCTACCTCAAAGAAAGCTTCTCCATCGAGCAAAACACGCCTTTCCTCCTTATTCCATTCATTGGAAAAGCGCAATGTAGAATTGGCATTCAAACAAACCTTAGTTCCATCAGCCAGTACCATATCAAGCCTTTGTCTTGCAGGAACCTTAATATACTCTGCTCCAAAAGAGTGTGCAGACATTTTGTTCTTCATGATATTCCAGGAGCACATCCAGCCTCCAAGAAAAAAAATTAATAAGGAAGCAGCAATCATACCAATCTTACGCCAGGAAAAACGATATACATTGCTGGAAGACGATTTTTCCGTTTCCAAATCCTGAAATACAGCATCCCACCCCAAGGAGGAATTAAATAAATGTTGCATCTCAATCAAGTATTTTTCATTTTCCTTGTCTTTTTCAATCCACTTCATTACTTCCTCAGTTTCTTCATCGGTAGAAGTGCCTTGAATGTATCGGACTAATAACTCATCTTTCATTGAATTGTGTTTTTTCACTGTTCATAAAGAATATTCCCCCTAGGGGAAAAGACCCTAAAAAGAATTTTGTTTTTTTTATCTTTAACGTTTATTTATTGATATTTTTTCAAATGCAAAATTAAGACGAGAAGGTAAAGATAAAATGTCATCCGGATGACATTTCTATTACTTCCTTAAACTGAAAAAATCCGCCGGATGGCGGATTTTTTCAGTTTAAGGAACAGTTATTTTTCTGCACCGGGAAGATATAGCATATCGTCTGAAATCTGTTTATCTATATGCCGGCCTACTATCCTTACTTTCAATTCTTCTCCCATATAATTTTCAAAATACAGCAACTTCAGTTCATGAAAGCCAGCTTCTAAAGCTACCTTCCCTCCCACACACCTCAGATTATGTGAGCCGTCATTGTCTACAATCTCTTTTCCGTCAATCATCAGTCTTGATCCATCATCTGAATATACATAAAAATAATAAACCCCTTTTTCCGGTATACGTATCAGCGAACGGAATTCATATCCGAAATAATCTTTTGCCGGTGCATCCGAAATGATAAAGTTAGAGAGTCTACCCTCTGCTACTTTTTTTCCGGCATACATATCGGCTGTCTGCTTGAACTTGCCTTCATAATAAGTATATGCCACTCCCTGCTGAGCCGGCTTTACTTTACGCGCCGGAAGGTATTCGCCTTCTTCATCTACAGAAGTGATGCCGGAAGGATAATAATAAGTAAACTCTTTTCCCTTAGGGGTGGTAATCCAAGTATCAAACTGACGCTTGTTTTCGTATAGTTCAATTACACGTCCTCCACGTACCAGGCTGCCATAAGCATCCTTTCCCGTTACACGGCCGTAACCCAATACGATGTCTTTTTCCTGACCTAGAAAATCATTGTCATGATCATGACCCACAAACACTCCCATTACATCGCCACACTCTACTAGCGAGGCAAACAGACCACTATTGATATCTGCCGAACAGACTTCTCCTTCATCACATTTTCCCCAAGTAGACTCTCTTCCTAGCAGATTACGATACTCAGGCAGTGCTATGTGGAAGAATGCCAAAGCAGGCACAGGCCGGCCACCATTCTGACTGGTGAAGTGTGCGCTCTGGTTCCGGTACCATTCAATCTGATTAAAATGAATCCAGTCGTAGTGTCCCAAGTCATCGGTATTAGGATAATCGTTAGAGTCAATACAATAAATGAGGGCAGCAACCTTTTCTCCGCCACCGGAGCCCAGCACAGGTATCACGTGATTACCTGCCCCTTTAATGTCTTCCGGACCATGAGTTCCTACAAAATAGGGAGATTCAAGCAGCATATCATAAATCTCTTTTTTCTTTAGGTATTCGGCATCATGATTTCCCATCGTAACAGCAAAAGGCATCCTAGCTTCTTCGAATATTTTTATGATAGAATTCCACCCATCCACAGCCGGATCTGAAGTCACAATATCACCTGTCAAAATGGCCAAACTTGGTTTCTCCATTTCTAATACTGTCTTAATGGTTTTTTCACTATCGTCGCAACCTGGAGATTTAGGGTCCCAATGAATATCTGTAAACTGCACAAGTCTGAATTTCCCATTTTTAAAATTAAACTGGTGTTGTGCAAAAAGCAACCCAAATTGCAGAAAAAATAGCATAATAAATAAATAAAGCTTCTTCATATTCTAAAATATTATAAAAAAAATAATACATTAATCTATTTCAATCTTATCCAGCACTAGGTCACTTTGTGTTACTTCCCTATAATAATCCTCAAGACAACATTTTCTATTGAACATACTATCCTCATAAATTAGCTTGTAAAGCATAACTTTAGGAATCTCATTATTCACCATACATAAGCAGCAGAGCAATACTGCAAATAAAAAAATAAGTATTGTTTTCATAGACATAAAATCAGCGGTTTAACGATTTAACATAAAAAGGGCCTGTCACTTCATAATTTCCTAAATCGTCGGTCCAGCGACAGGTAGCTATAACTGCGTTGTTTCCCTTTATCCGTACCACGGCAAAAGAGCCATTTCCGTCATTATCCGGCCAGGCATTGTTTACCTGATAGATGGCATGACCCCGATAAGTCTGAATACTGGCCTCATGAGTATGTCCTACCAGAAAGACCGCAAGATTATACTGTTCTAACAAATCAAACAGTTGCTCCCTATCCGATTTAGGCCACCATTTTAATGCCCATTCATCAAAACCATAATGCTGTATATATACCACCGGATTACCCTCTGAAGCATATTTCCGTAAATCATCTGCCAGCCACTTCCAGTTGGCCTCCCCGTATTCGGCATCGCCTGAATAACGATGCGCCTGAATAAAATGAACATCCCTCACATTCCATGAATAGCTTCTGCTTCCCGGATGCAAATTCAGGATTTCTCCATTATCCAACTTCTGAAGCAGAAGAGAATCTAGCAGTTGAAGATTTGCCTTTCTTCCTAGCAGATTCAGCAGGGTATCCTGAGCAATCGGGTCAATATCGTGATTGCCGTATCCGGGAAATACTGGATAATGAATCTGCTTATCTCCACAACCCAAGGTGTATCTTCGAAAATAAAGTTCATGTACTTGTGGAAAGGGTTTATCAAACATGTCTCCTGCTAGTATAACAGCATCCAAATGACGCACTATACCTGTAGAAAGACCTCCAACCGAGTCTTTGGGTATACAGAATTTTCCTTCCAGGTGATTAACAGCTCGCACATGATAATACTGGTCGGTTTCAGGAGGTAAATCAAAATGAAGATCGCCTAAAACAGCCACTGTAACATCTCGTTCATCTTGAGAAGAGGGAGTGCTACAGGCCCATAATGCCAGCCCTCCGAACAAAGACAGCCAAAGTGATTTCATAACTATTAAAATTGAGTGTTTATAAAAAAATCTGAGCATGTTCTGGCATACCTGGTTTTCTCACTGGAGATAAGCCCTTATGTATACCGGCTACAATATAAGGATTCCCTCACAGACACCCAACCCTAGTATACGGGACTATTTTAAATAGTCGCGCAAGTCTTCCCTCAGTTGCTTCAAGGCCTTACTTATATGATATTCCACTCCTTTAACTGAAATACCCATAATCCCGGCAATTTCCTTATTACTTTTGGCTTTAAAACGGCTAAGCATAAAGACTTTATAAGTCTGCTCAGGCAAATGCGACAAAGAAGAACGGATTATTTTCTGAAGATCTTCAGAATAAAGTCCATGTGGATCGTATGACTCTAGACTATTTATCCGAAGCCACATTTCATTATTGGTTTCTACCTCTATAGTTTGGTGTACTTCCTGCTTAACGTATTCATGACGAAAATAATGAAGTACTTTATTCCTGATGGTAGAAAACAAAAAAGGAATAGGAGCATCTATTTCTTTATGCTCTGATACATACTTCCACAATACAATCATGGATTCAGATACAATATCGGCAGCCAAGTCTGAATCATGAAGGAGAGACTGGGCAAACAATATTCCTCGTTTATAATAAGAAGTATAATTCCTATTGAATTCTTCCAACTGCATTTTTCATCTTACTTGAAATGGTCTTTTACCTTTGCAAAAATAGCACAAAAAACAAAATTTTAAGAACTATACTATATTATTTTACTAAAGCATCCGATGAAACTCAGAAACCTATTGATTTCTTTTTGTTTTATTTCCCAAAAGTTCCCATCTATATCGTTATCTTCATATTGATTTCTATTATAGTTAAATGATAAAAAAATATCCCAAAACTATATACTAAACATCTATACTAAAAAACTACCTAATTACATAAAATTACTTCCACACAATCCTTGCAAGAGGGAGTAGCCAAAATTTGAAGTACGCTTTTTTTTGTGTAATTTTACCCCCAAACAATAGAATGACTTTAGAATGGAAAAGAATATGAGACCGCTGTTATTATTGTCGAACGACGATGGTGTGAATGCAAAAGGTATAAACGAACTGATTAGAACTCTCCGCCCTATGGCAGACCTTATAGTGGTTGCCCCTGATGGACCTCGCTCCGGCTTTTCGGGTGCCATCACTTCAGAACATCCACTGCGCTGCACCAAAGTGAAAGAGGAAGAAGGGCTTACTGTATACCAATGCAACGGAACACCGGTAGATTGTGTAAAGTTGGCTTTGCATACCTTGGTCCCCAGAACTCCCGACTTGGTCTTGGGAGGAATCAACCATGGAGATAATTCATCGGTCAATGTACATTACTCCGGAACAATGGGAGTAGTGATAGAAGGTTGCCTCAAGTCAATCCCTTCCATCGGATTCTCTCTCTGCAATCATGACACCGATGCCGACTTCTCTCCACTGCTACCTTACGTTAACCGCATCGTGGAAGAGGTGCTGAAAATGGGACTGCCCGAGGGAACTTGCTTGAACGTGAATTTCCCCGACTTGCCACAATTTGCCGGTGTACGTATCTGCCGACAGACCAAAGGGGTATGGACCAATGAATTTGCACAAGCTACTCATCCTAACGGACGTAACTATTATTGGATGACAGGAAACTACGTAAACCAAGAACCGGAATCGGAAGATACCGACCACTGGGCTATGGACCATGGATATATAGCCATTACTCCTACCCAGATTGACGTGACAGCATATAAGCTGAAAAAAGAAATGGAAACTTGGAACTTTAACCTATGAAATATTATCTGATAGCAGGAGAGGCATCGGGCGACTTACATGCATCCAACTTGATGCGTGCACTCAAGGAGGAAGACCCGAATGCGGAATTCCGCTTCTTTGGAGGCGACTTGATGAAAGCGGAAGGAGGTACACTAGTCAAGCACTACCGCGACATGGCTTATATGGGGTTCATTCCTGTATTGCTGCATCTGCGCACCATTTTCCGCAACATGAAACTTTGCAAGAAAGATGTGGTAAACTGGAAACCGGATGTACTGATTTTGATTGACTATCCGGGATTCAACCTGAAGATTGCCCAGTATATCAAACAGCATACCTCTATCCCGGTGTTCTACTACATCTCACCCAAAATATGGGCTTGGAAAGAGTACCGCATCAAGAATATCCAACGCGATGTGGACCGTTTGTTTTCTATCCTACCGTTTGAAGTGGAGTTCTTCGCCAAGCACCATTACCCGATAGACTATGTGGGAAACCCGTGCGTGGATGCTGTTAACGCTTATCAGAACAACCACCCGAAACAACCGGACCCGTTCCTTGCCGAAAACGGACTGGAACAGAAACCTGTCATTGCACTACTGGCAGGAAGCCGCAAACAGGAAATCAAGAATAACCTGACCAGAATGATTGAAGCCTCGAAAAGTTTTCCTCAGTACCAGTTTGTGGTGGCTGGGGCACCGGGCATCGACACTGATTTCTACCGTACTTATATGGGACCCGACACGCACATCGTCTTTGGACAGACCTACCGGCTGCTGCAACATTCTGAAGCTGCGCTGGTCACTTCGGGTACAGCCACTTTAGAAACTGCACTCTTCAAGGTACCGCAGGTGGTATGCTATTATACGGCTTGCGGAAAACTCGTTTCTTTCTTGAGAAGAAATATATTGAAGGTGAAATATATTTCCCTAGTCAACCTGGTGGCTAATAAAGGGGTGGTAACGGAATTGGTAGCAGACGGAATGACTGTAGCAAATGTGAAAAAGGAACTGGAAAGCATCATTGAAGGGGGAAACCAACGACAAAGGATGCTGGCCGATTATGACCGGATGCTGCAAATATTAGGAGAAGCAGGAGCTTCACAACGGGCTGCAGCTAAAATGGTAGCTCTACTACGAAAAAACGGCAAAAGATAATTTGTCTTTCTGTCAACCTAATAAGATTATTTGTAACTTTTCTTTCGCTTTTGACCTCATCCTCCTAACTCAACTAAAAGAAAAAAAGGTTCATCTAGCAAAGAAAAGTAATATTTATAAGATATAGAACTGCATATATACCAGATTTATGCAGTTTTTATGTCCTTTAATTGTTTCTCCTTTGAAAATCGTCGACATATTTCGTGCAGATTATATAAACATTTTGCACAAAATATGTCGACATTCTTCATAAAATGCGCCGAAGATCTACTTAAAATATGCCGACGATATGACTCCTCCTTCTTTTTAGTCTGAAAAAAAATGCTTTAATTTCTTTTTTAGAGAGCATGAAAAAACCGAAATAACCAACATAACATACTGGTTAACAAATATATACAAACTTACCCCCTACCCAGGATTTCAAAAAACAAAACAATCGTCCTCTCTGCTTGCAAATTACAGAATCTCGCAAGACGAAATTTACATTTTGACAAAATGACATCGCTTTTTTTTCGCTCATCTCCAATCACATCTCCCTTCCAGAAGCCTACCTTTATCAGAACTGAAAGTAAATGAAAGGTTGTACATCACTGCTCTTGACTTGTATCACCACAAAGACCAGCAATATCAACGCCAATGCCAACAAAGGCAGAGGTAATTTACCAGCCAAGCGGGCGCAACTTGTCTGCCAGCTTTCAGGGCACCAATGAAGCAGATACCCTAACAACATCAGCAAAAACACTTCGGTATATCCAGAAAGAAGCTGTCCCAAGAGTTCGGGGTGAAAAGCAGTAAACACCTGACTAATCATAGTCAGCGAAGACTCAAATGTGGTATTGCGGAAGAATATCCAGCAGAAACATACAAAATGGAAAGTCACCAACACGGCTCCCACCCTACGCCAACCACTGCTCCGGTAAGTACGTGCACGGCCGGTTATGCTACGCAACAGTTTATGGAAAGCCAATGCCACACCGTGAAGACCTCCCCACACGATGAAGTTCCAAGATGCGCCATGCCAAAGTCCTCCCAACAACATGGTTAAGGTGAGGTTGACATAAGTGCGCCATTTCCCTTTACGGTTTCCACCCAATGAAATATACAGGTAATCGCGCAGCCAAGTAGAAAGAGAAATGTGCCAGCGGTGCCAAAAATCGGTCACACTATCCGACTGATAAGGAGAGTTGAAATTCTGCGGGAAATGAAAACCTAACAGCAAGGCTATACCGATGGCCATATCGCTATATCCCGAGAAATCACAGTAAATCTGCAAGGCATACCCATAGATACCACACAAATTCTCCAAACCTGAATAAAGTCCGGGATTATCAAAGATACGTTCTACAAAGTTTACACTGATATAGTCGGAAATGACAGCTTTCTTAAACAGACCGCTCATCACATAAAACACCCCACAGCCGAACATCTCCCGTGTGACATATAGCGGACGACGTATCTGGGGGATAAAATCGCACGCACGAACAATAGGTCCTGCCACCAACTGCGGAAAAAAAGACACGTAAAAAGCATAGTCAAGCAGATGGTCAAGCGGCTGAAGATTACGCCGGTATACATCGATAGTATAGCTGAGCGACTGGAAAGTAAAGAACGAGATACCTACAGGCAAGAAGATAGCAAAAGGCTCATACTTGCCATTCCATAGCGGAGCTAGCATCTCATAAAAGAAATTGGTGTACTTGAAATAGCACAGCAAACCTAGGTTGATGCACAGGCTCAGCCACAACAAGAGTTTCCGAAAACGTGAGTCTTCAGAACGGCTCATCTGCCGGGCTATCAGAAAGTCGCTTACCGTAACAATACCCAGCAAGAAGAAATAGAAACCGCTGCTCTTATAATAGAAATAATAAGAAAAAGCCGTAACAAAGAGCAGTCTTGCCGTAAGACGGTTCTTTAACAGATAATAAACTAAACTGAATCCCAAGAAGAGAAACAGGAAAAGTCCGCTGCTAAAAATCATAGGTTGCTGCGGATTATAAGCTAGTAAGCCGGAGAGCTTACTCCAGTCCAGTTGCCACATAGTTATTGTATGCTTTTATAAATGCTTCATATAATAAATGTCCCTGCAAGGTATATCCTTCATGGGTAAAATGAATCTTGTCGCGTTGAAACATACCAGCTTCTGCCCAATTGCTGCAAGCCTTAGATTTTCCACCGGCTATCTGATACAGGTTCCAGATGGCAAGTCCATGCTCTTCGGCAAATCTCATTTCAGTATCTACCACAGGCTGAGTGCGCGGGTTCTTAATACGCCCACTACGACCCTTACGCACAAATGCTCCCGGAGGAGTAGTGAGCAAGAAACTCACTTCGGGACAATGCGCACGCAAGGTCTTAATGATATGATTCAGCGAAGCTTCATGCTCACCCGAAAGATAACGGATGCCGTGGGCCTCATTGGTCCCGAATGACAAGATTACCAAATCAGGATGGAGAGACACTAGTTCTTCCATACGGTCGGGAGTGGCATAACTCTGACAAGTAGCCCCATTCACTCCCAATATATGATAAATCACCCCATTTCTACCAGTTTCATTGGCTAGTCCGGAGGAACGATAGGTTACCGGAATACTTTCTACTGCATCCTTTCCAAAGTCGTGTTCCAAACAGCAACGCATCACATAAGGAAACACGTGCCCTCTTACATGCGAATCACCAATATGTAAGATACGCAACGGACGATCAAGTACACTCAACTTATGCCAAAAAGGTGACAAAGAACTCTCGGGGTCCAATATCACATTATCGGCTGTAGACTGAAAGCTACCCGGCATAGAGTTTCCTACCGAAATGCAAGCCAAAGTTTCAGGAGCACTCACACTAGCAGTTTCTACTACTAATGGTTTATCTGCTACCGATGGATTAGGCATTGAATCTTGCGCCTTAACAGATGTTATCATACAAAAACACATCCATATCCACCACAAAAAAAGCCATCTGATATTTACTCTTTTCATTTTTTATTCTCGTTTACATCCTGCTTATTCTTGTCCGGCTTCTATCTTTATCCTACGTTCATATTGCTCCATACCATACATCAATGTTTCAAAAAAGATTCTCGCCAAATGCTTTCCACCCCTAAAATTAATATGAGTATAATCATAATTGGCCATTGCCGGAGAACTTTCTACTAGTTTCACCATGCTCCCCTCTCCACCCATCGCTTCATAAAGATTCCAAAAAGCTACACCGCTCTCTGCCGCCAAGGTTTGCTGATAACGAATCAGAGACTTGATACCCGACATGGTGCGCAAATTACCATCTCGATCTTTCTTTTCTCGGTCACCTACTCCCACAATTAATATAGAGGCATGAGGAAAAGCCTGCTTAATATGGTCTATCACTTTTGCCATTGATTTTGCATAATGCGAGTAGTTAACCCCACCCTGATAAGCTACATTCAAACCATAATGTAACACAACAAGATCATAAGCTCGTAAACGCTCATAACCCTTCATTAGTGCAAAAGGAACATTAATCAACTGCTGACCGCTACTGCCACGAGTGCTGAAATTATCCAACAAGATTCCTGAGTCATCATCCAAAGTAGCTCCATAGAATGTAGATTGAGAATCAGCTTTTTCTATTATCCATTTTACTTGTTTCATTTTCTGCCCACGAACAGAAACACACTGTAAAGCTTCATCGGCCGAAGTTTCAAATACATCAGCAGACTTGCCATCTATACGTGCAACAATCTTCATCGGCTTCGTTGAACGGAAAAACAAGGAAGAAACAGTGCATGAATCTAAGTGAGAAGCATAACTTGACAGCCCTTGAAGTGTTACAAAAGCCCCTTTCTTTGGTATGAAATAATGGTTGGACAAATCTTGACGACTTCGGTCAAAATAAGTAGAATCAGTAGACGAATGGCTCTCCCATCCATCAAAAGAATGCTTAACAGTCCGACGAAAGCCAGGAATAGGAGAAGTAATGCTTACATACCCAACACCACTACCTCCAAAACGGTCTTGAAGCATAGCCCGCAAATCACCCGTCAATATATCTCCTTCAATAAAAGAATCTCCAAAATAAGCAATCCTTACCGGACGTTCAAGAAATTCCTTGTCTATCAATGCTTGATAGAAAGAAGACATTCCACGCTTAGTAGAGTCGGAGTAGTCTTCAATGCAAGTCATTCCAGTCTTGCAAGTATCTATAAAAACAGGACGTACGGGAGGAGGGAGCACTATGGTATCCGAGTCAGCAACAACCGCCATATTTGGTCTCAAATCGGAAAGGATATCGGTCTTACGCAACGAATGCCCACCTATCTCAATAGGCGGAAGATAATATAAAGCACCAAGCCCAACAATGACCAATAATGTAAGCAAATAAGTAAAAGACAAATAATTTTTCATCTGTATCATTCAAAAACAGATGCAAAGATGGGATTTTTTTTTTATACACACAACAATCAACTGCATTAGTTCACATACCATTACAAGCTCTTCCAAGAAATTCATCGACCATTTCCACCCCCTTCAGAGTAGTGATTCCTCTCATATGGAGCAAGGTGATTTCACGATAAATGTCTGCCAGCGGATAGTCTTCTGTCAAATCGGAAAAAATCAACATATCCAGCTGCATAGACATGGCCTTGATGATAATTTCAAAATTGATATCACTGCGAAAAATGCCCTGTTCCACTCCCATGTGGAAATATTTAAGTGCTTTAGCATCATTAGCTCGTTGCTCTTCATGAATGCAGTCAATTACACGTGGATATTTTCTCAGTTCACGAAAGAACAAAGGATTCACTTCGCCCAGTTCCTTTGACCTCCATGCATAAAAAGAGAATACAACTTCCAGGACATTCTGTACCCTGGAAGTTGTTTCTGCTATATAAGAGTTCATTTTTCTATGCTGCTCCATCATTACTTGAAGCAGCAGTTCTTCCTTGTCTGAAAACAATTCATAAAGAGTACGTTTAGATATAGACAACGATGCGGCAAGGTCATCCATGCGCACGTGCCGGATACCCAAAGAAACAAATGCCTTTCTTGCCGCTTCAACGACCTTCATCTTCAAGGCCTCTCTGTCACAATGTGGACGTCCCACTCCTTTTGATGTATGTTTTCTATTAGTCATTCTGAATAATACCGAGTTTGGAAGATTTTACAAATTCAATGATAGACTGAATTTCCTTACTTGAAGGAACTTGTTCCTCAATACGCAACAAAGCATCACACTGAGAAGTATTTGCCTTATACAGAATGCGATAAGCCTGCGCAATATGCTTGACTAAAGTTTCCGAGAATCCAAGATACTCCAGCACCGTAGTATTGATGCTATAGAAGGCAATCGGGTCATGTGCCGCCACAATAAACGGAGGAATGTCTTTAGTAAAACGACAGCCTCCCTGTACCAGCGAATAGCTTCCCAGACGAGTATGCCCCTGCATCAATACGTTGGAAGTAAGTATGGCGTAATCATAAATCTTACACTCACCTGACACCTGAGAGCCATTTCCAATGATACAGTGACTGCCAATCTCTACATCGTGCGAGATACGCACTCCTGTCATAATGAAATTGGAATCTCCAATGGTAGTAGCATGATTAGGATGAGTGCCACGAATAATCACGGCATTCTCACGTATCACGTTTCCATTACCAATCACCAACAAAGTATCTTCGCCTTTGAAGGCAAAATCTTGAGGTACGGCAGAAACCACCGCACCATGATGTACGGTATTACCATTTCCCATACGGGTTCCACTCATCAGACTTGCGTATGGCATGATTTCATTGTCATCACCTATTTCCACGTTCTTGTCTATATAGGCAAACGGATGGACTGTCACGTTCTTACCAATCTTTGCAGATGGGTCAACGTATGCTAAAGGACTAATCATATTCGTATTATTTAAAAGGTTAATTATTCTCTTCCACCGCCCAACGCACTGTACAAGTTGATGACAGCTTGCATACGTTGGAAATTGTCAGCCACTTCGCCCAACTCGGCGCTCAGCAGGCTCTGCTGTGCAGTAAGCACTTCCAGATAAGTAGACTCTGCACTTTGGAACAAAGCCTTGGTGTAAGTCACTGCTTTCTGCAACTGCTCTACACGTCCTTTGTCTTCTACCAGTTTCTTGTCGGCAGTCTCATACAGACAAAGCGCATCGCTGACTTCTTTTCCAGCTTCAAGAATCTTCTGTTGGAAATTCATCCGTGCTATTTCTTCTTCGGCTTTTGCCACTTTAAGATTTGCCACCAGCTTTCCGTTGTTGAAGATAGGCTGAGTAAGAGAAGCCAATGCCTGCAGCATCACAATACCAGGATTGGATACCGCCACACCCGAACCATTGGTCCAACCGGCAGTACCACCAATTCTCAAGCTAGGATAGAAAGCAGCACGGGCCTGATTTGTTGAATAGTAGGCACCAGCGAGAGTCATTTCTGCCATCTTTACATCAGGACGGTTCTCCAGCAATTGCAAAGGAACTCCGACTGTAAGTTCTTCCGGCATTACCTGGTCTTCCAGTTTTCCTCGCTGAATGCTCTGAGGAGCCTTGGCCAACAATACAGACAATGAGTTTTCAGTTTCACGCACTTGACGCTTCAAGTCAAGCAAAGAAGCCTCTACCTGATGACTTGCAGCACGCATCTGTGCCACTCCAGCCTCATTCACATACCCGGCTACCTTCATGGCTTCCATTGCACGCACGTTTTCTTTATAGATAGCTGCGGTTTCGGTAGTGATTTCCACCTGACGGTCCAACATTAACAAAGTATAATAGATATTGGCAATGCCACAGATAATCTGTGAACGTACAGCCTGACGGGCATACTTACTCTTGAGGTAAGCAGCCTGCTGACCTCTCTTAGAATTTAGTAATTTGCCAAACAGGTCGATTTCCCAACTAGCCACTGCCGGCAGCTGATAAGCTTGAGCAGCTCGGTGTCCATCCATAGAAGTAATAGTTCCTTGCGGTGCCAAGTTAAGCGATGGCAAATAAGATAGTCTTGCAGAAGTAAGCATCACCTTAGCTTCTTTCACGCGAAGAATAGCAGCCTGCATATCCACGTTGCTGGCCAGACCTTCTTCGATAAGAGCCTGCAAAGTGGCATCACGAAACACTTCCTGCCAAGGTAAATTTCCCATAGAGGCAGTATCGGCAGCTAAGGTATCTACAGCCGATATCGAATCACGATAGATGCCTTGGGCATCTATCGTTTCTGGTCTGTCATATGATTTATAGATGTGGCAACTGCTCATCAAGGCAGCCAAACACATCGTTCCTATTATTTGTTTCTTCATTATCAACATTATTTAAGAGTTTGTAGGAGTATATTGTTCAATTTCAGATGCAACTTCACTTTCATCCAAGCTATCCCATTCCATAGGAGTGAACTTCTCTTGCAACCATTGGAATACCACAAACAATACCGGCACGATGAAAATCTGGAAAATCATACCAACAAACATACCGCCGATTGCTGCTGTACCCAATGTACGATTACCGTGCGCACCTGCACCCGAAGCGAACATCATAGGCAACAGACCTACTACCATCGCCAAAGAAGTCATCAAAATAGGACGCAAACGAGCTGCAGCACCCAATACAGCTGCCCAAGATATACTCATACCTTGCTTACGACGGTCAAGAGCAAACTCCACAATCAAGATGGCATTTTTAGCCAACAAACCAATCAACATAATCAATGCAATCTGCATGTAAATGTCGTTTGACATTGAACCGATAATCATTTTCAAGGCAGGGATACTACCCAATGCACTTGCTCCGTTGACAAACAAGAAGCTACCCATCAAACCGAACGGTACGGAAAGCAATACAGCCAAAGGCAAGATATAGCTTTCATACTGCGCACTCAACAACAGGTATACAAAGACAAAGCAAAGAACGAAAATTAAAGAGGTAGAACTTCCACTTGTTTGAGCTTCCTCACGAGCCATACCTCCCAATTCATATCCGTATCCTACCGGCAAGCTTTGTTTTGAAACTTCTGCAATTGCCTGAAGCGCCTGTCCAGAAGTATAGCCGTCGGCCGGAGCAACCATCACTTTCATTGCTGTATACAAGTTAAAACGACTGATAACATCCGGACCATATACCTTAGACACAGTAATGAACTGCTCTACCGGAGCCATCTCACCACTAGCATTACGTACCTTGATTCCTTTCAATGATTCTAGGTTTGCACGGTATTTAGGGTCAGACTGAATCATTACACGATACATCTTACCGAAACTGTTGAAGTTAGATGCATACAATCCACCATAATACCCTTGCATAGTAGTCAAGATATCCGAAGGACTGATTCCTGCTTTTTTACAAGCTGCTGCATCAATGTCAATCATATACTGAGGGAAACCGGGGTTGAATGTTGTCTGTGCAGATTTCACTTCCGGACGAGCCTGCAAGTCTGCAATATACTGGTTGACTACACTAAAAAAACGATCCAAACTACCGCCTGTCTTATCCTGCATATTCAACTCAATATCACTGGAAGCCGAATAACCTGGAATCATAGGAGGAGCAAAAAACAATACCTGTGCTTCTTTGATAATCTTTTGGGCACGCATAAATAAGGTAGCCTGAATGACGCTGGCATTCTGCATGGCTGAACGCTCTTCCCAGTTCTTCAACTTGATAATACAAGAACCATAAGAAGGGCCCTGACCTCCGATAAAACTGTAACCGGAAATCATGGTACGCGAAGCAACGGCAGGTTCTGAAGCAATCAGACTATCCACCCGATTGAACACTTCCTGAGCGCGAGCCTGAGAAGTTCCTGGAGGCAAAGTAATGGCACCCATCAATGTACCGGTATCTTCACCCGGAACCATTCCGGTAGGAGTAGTATTCATCAGAAAAGCCATCAAAGCAATACTTGCTCCAACAATACTAAACGACAAAGTCTTCTTATGAATAAAGAACACGACACGCTTCTTATATCCTTTCAACAAAGAATCATAAGCCGCATTGAATGAAGTATGGAAACGAGTGATGAAATTGTCTTTCTTTTCATGAGAATCAGTGTGTGGTTTCAGGAACAACGCACACAAGGCAGGTGACAATGTCAACGCATTTAAGGCGGAAAGACCAATTGAAATGGCCATAGTCAAACCAAACTGACGATAAAAAGTACCGGCTGTACCTCCCATGAAACTTACCGGAATAAATACGGACATCATGACCAATGTGATGGAAACAATGGCACCACCCAGCTCACTCATGGCATCAATTGATGCTTCCTTGGCAGAACGATATCCCTGATCCAACTTGGCATGGACACCTTCTACCACCACAATGGCATCGTCGACCACAATCGCAATGGCAAGTACCATCGCACAAAGTGTCAGCAAGTTAATACTGAAGCCAATCAAAGAAAGTACGAAGAATGTACCAATCAATGCTACTGGAATAGCAATAGCCGGAATCAAAGTAGAACGTAAGTCCTGCAAGAATACGTATACTACAATAAACACAAGCACAAAGGCTTCTAGCAAAGTTTTGATAACTTCATGAATAGAAGCAAACAAAAAGTCATTGGCATTCAATGAAATGTTTACTTTCAAGCCCGATGGCATCGTTGTTTCCGAATCAGCCAGCAACTGCTGGATATTATTAATGGTTTCAGTAGCATTAGTACCAGCCATTTGGAATATAATACAAGTCACCGCTTTATGTCCGTTCACTTCATTAGACAAAGAATAGTCCAAACGTCCTAACTGGATGTCTGCCACATCTTTCATACGCAACATTTCACCGGTAGGCAACGACTTGATAACCATGTTCTCAAACTCTTCTGGAGTCTGCAAACGACCTCTATAACGGATTGTATACTGGAAAGTCTGGTTAGAACGTTCACCAAACTGACCTGGAGCAGCTTCAATATTCTGCTCAGCCAAAACTCTTGAAATATCACTAGGAATCAATTTATATTGAGCCATAACCTCCGGCTTCAACCAAATACGCATGGAGTAATCTTGTCCCAACAACATGGCATCACCCACACCATGCACACGCTTGATTTCCGGAATCAAGTTGATATTGGCATAATTTTCGATAAACTCATGAGAGTATCTATCGCTTTCATCATACACAGAAGCTACGATAAGCATTGAGTTCTGGCGCTTCCGAGTAGTAACACCGACCTGCACAACTTCGGCCGGCAATAAACCTTGCGCCATAGCGACTCGGTTCTGCACATTGACGGCAGCCATATCAGGGTCGGTACCTTGTTTAAAATAGATATCGATACTACCTTTACCGTTATTTGCAGCCATAGAAGACATATACATCATGTTTTCCACACCGTTAATCTGGTCCTCCAGAGGGGCAATAACAGAGTTCAATACAGTAGATGCACTGGCACCTGTATACATTGCCTCTACGTGAACAGTTGGAGGAGCAATATCCGGATATTGGGTAACAGGCAAGGTAACCAAGCCTATCGCACCCACAATTACTATCAAAATAGAAATAACCGTTGATAGTACCGGGCGAGTGATAAATTTATCTAATTTCATATCAATTAATCAATTATTTAAACGCTGTTGCAATATTTCCTTCACTTTGGTCTTTCAAAGCCTGCTGGAACTTAGCCTCTTTCTGTGCAGGAGTAATAGGGGTAATTTCCTGTCCGTCTTTCAACTTCTGAACACCATCCAATACAATCTTGTCACCAGGTTTCAATCCACCAGTCACTACATAGTGTCTTCCGTCATCCAAAGAAGAAATCTGAATCTCTGTATATTTCACCTTATTGTCTGCCTGCAATACATATACAAATTTTTTATCCTGCACTTCAATGGTTGAAGCTTGTGGGATAACCACTACATCGGTCATTGTATAAGGGAACACAATATTACCGGTACCACCGCTACGCAAGATATGCTGGTCATTAGGGAAGATAGCACGCATACTTACAGAGCCGGTAGCCTGATCAATAACACCGCTAATGGCATCAATCTTTCCTTCTGCAGTATACATAGAACCGTCTGCTAATTGCAATTTCACCGCCGGCATCTTGGCAACTTCTTCCTTCAAAGAGTTTCCCGACTTGGTCAAAGCCAACAACTGCTTTTCAGTCATTGAAAAATAAACATACATGTCACCAATCTGAGAAACTGTAGTAAGCGGCTGAGCAACCGAAGGGCTCACCAAGCTTCCTATACGGTAAGGGAATGTCCCAATTACACCGTCGGTAGGACTGGTCACTGTACAAAATCCCAAATTTTGTTTAGCAGAAGAATAAGCAGCTTCAGCCTGTGCCAGACTAGCCTTTGCCGACAATTCATTATTGATTGCAGTCTGATATTCGAAGTCACTGATAATTTGCTGTTCATGCAGCATCTTCTTGTTGGCCATAGTAGCCGAAATGGTTTCCAGATTGGCTTTTGCTGCAGCTACACCAGCTTTAGCCTGATCAAAGGCAGCCTTATACTGAGTAGGGTCAATCTGAAACAATGCCTGCCCCTTACGAACAGAAGCACCTTCGTCTGCACAAAGTTTTACAATAAATCCAGATACCTGAGGACGAATTTCAATATCCTGCAAACCTTTGATCGTTGCCGGATATTTGGTTACCTGATTACTAGATGTAAACTCTACAGCCTTTACTGTAAATTCATTATCCCCCATTTTCATTCCGCCTTGGCCACCACCACAGGCTGTCAAGATCGATACCCCCAATACCAATAAGGTAACTCGACCAAAAGAAAAACTCTTGTTTCTTTTCATGCTAATATTCAATTTATAATAATATCTCAATAAACACCTTAATTATATTATAACCGATACCCAATAATAAAAAACTTATCTCCTTTCACTAATGCCATACATTGCAATTTTATAATCGGAAACAGCATCATCCCAAGTCTTAGCATTAAAACTTTCTACATCGACTTAGTTTTTTTATTTTGCAAAGATAACATAAAACAAGCTAGCATATATCTATTTAACTAAGAATAACCATAAAAAAATGAAAGTTTACCAATTTATCGTCAAACCTATATATAAGGTTGACATTAAAGAATAAAAAAGATTATCCAATTTAAAATTATTGTTTTTTATGCTAAAAAATATTCTATTTATTATTTTATTCCTACATTTGCGACACACAATCTAAAAATAAATCAACCTGATAAAATCGAAATATATGGTTAAAATAACAAAAGAAGCTGCTTTGCTCTATCATTCACAGGGCAAACCAGGAAAAATTGAGGTAGTTCCTACCAAACCTTATCAGACACAGAGAGACCTTTCACTGGCATATTCTCCAGGTGTAGCTGAACCGTGTCTTGAAATTCAGAAAACTCCAGATACAGCTTATGACTATACAGCCAAAGGAAACCTTGTAGCAGTTATCTCAAACGGTACTGCCGTATTGGGGTTGGGAGATATCGGTGCCATGAGCGGAAAACCTGTAATGGAAGGCAAAGGCCTGCTATTCAAAATCTATGCAGGCATTGATGTATTCGATATTGAAGTAGACGAAAAAGACCCCGACAAGTTTATTGAAGCAGTAAAAGCAATTGCACCTACTTTTGGAGGTATCAATCTTGAGGACATCAAAGCTCCTGAATGTTTTGAGATAGAAAGACGACTGAAAGAAGAACTCAACATTCCTGTAATGCACGATGACCAGCATGGCACCGCCATCATCTCAAGTGCAGGCCTTGTCAATGCACTAGACGTGGCAGGAAAGAAAATTGAAAACGTCAAGATTGTAGTCAATGGTGCTGGTGCTTCGGCTATTTCTTGTACAAAACTGTACATCGCCTTGGGAGCAAGACTGGAAAACATCGTGATGCTCGATAGTAAAGGTGTGATTTCTAAAGCACGTACAGACCTGAACGAACAGAAGAAATTCTTTGCAACCGACCGTACCGATATCCATACACTGGCAGAAGCCATCAAGGGAGCCGACGTATTCTTGGGGTTATCTAGAGGTAATGTGTTGAGTCAAGATATGATTAGAAGCATGGCCGACCATCCTATCGTATTTGCTCTTGCCAACCCTACTCCGGAAATCTCTTACGAAGATGCGATGGCTTCACGCCCCGATGTATTAATGTCTACCGGACGTTCCGACTATCCTAACCAGATAAACAATGTAATTGGATTCCCTTACATCTTCCGCGGAGCATTGGACACACGCGCCACAGCTATTAACGAAGAAATGAAACTGGCCGCCGTACATGCTATTGCCGGATTGGCCAAAAAGCCAGTGCCCGATGTAGTGAATGAAGCATACCATGTAAATAGTTTCAGTTTCGGTCCCGACTATTTCATTCCGAAACCAGTGGACCCTCGCTTGATAACCGAAGTTTCTATGGCCGTTGCTAAAGCTGCCATGGATTCCGGGGTAGCACGTAAGCAAATTACCGACTGGGATGCATACAAGAACCACCTGCGCGAACTGATGGGTCAAGAAAACAAGCTTACACGTAAGTTCTATGATACTGCACGAAGCTGCCCACAGCGCGTGGTATTTGCCGAAGGCACTCACCCTAACATGCTGAAGGCCGCAGTAGAGGCTAAAGCAGACGGCATCTGCAATCCTATTCTGCTGGGCAATGAAGAGCGTATTGCCAAACTGGCTGCCGAACTTGACTTAAACCTGGAAGGCATCGAAATTGTAAACCACCGCCACGATAGAGAATCGGAACGCCGCGAAAGATATGCACGTATCTTAAGTGAAAAACGCGCTCGTGAAGGGGCCAATTACCAGGAAGCTATCGACAAGATGTTTGAACGCAACTACTTTGGTATGATGATGGTGGAAACCGGAGATGCCGATGCATTCGTTACCGGACTATACACCAAATATACCAATACCATCAAGGTGGCCAAGGAAGTTATCGGCATACAGCCTGAATACAAACACTTTGGCACAATGCACATTTTGAATTCTAAAAAAGGTACATATTTCATTGCCGATACATTAATAAACCGTCATCCGGACACAGACACCTTGATTGACATTGCCAAACTGGCCAACAAGGCAGTACGTTTCTTCAACCAGGAACCGGTAATGGCCATGTTGTCTTACTCCAACTTCGGTTCAGACAGTATCGGAAGTCCAGCAAAGGTACACGAGGCTATCAATTATATGCACACCAACTACCCAGACTTGGCTATTGATGGAGAAATGCAAGTAAAATTTGCTCTCAACAACCAACTGCGCGATGAAAAATATCCTTTCACCCGCCTAAACGGAAAGGAAGTCAACACATTGATTTTCCCTAACTTGAGTTCAGCCAACGCTACTTACCAACTCATCCAAAATATGAGTGAAACTGAAGTGATAGGCCCGATACAGATGGGATTGAACAAACCTATCCACTTCACCGACATCGAAAGTTCTGTACGTGATATCGTCAATATCACCGCTATTGCTTGTATCGATGCCATTGTAGCGAAAAAAATTGAATCTTGTAAATAATCACAAGAAACATATCGGCTAGCAAAGCTATCCTAAGAGCTAAGAAGCATACCCATATACATATAAACAGGAATCCTTCTTAGCTCTTTTTATACCTTACTGCCAAATAAAAGAAATTTCATACTATGCGAAAACCACTCAACCGCACCCAATGCATTATTCTCACACTCTGCTGGGCTATACTTTGTTTCATCGTCCTCACTGCCACCCCACATATCGACGGACCACTCATCGTGACCATCCTCATTTCGGGAGCATTGGTATTCATTCCTATAGCAAAAAGTCTAAAGAAATGAAAGAAAAAGACATTTAAATACAAAATACCCTATTCCTACAAATTTTTGATATATTCCAACTATTTTATTTATCAAAAGTATTGCCATTTAAAAAATAATCTATACTTTTGTCACAACTTTTAAGACTAAGAGATTTCAAATGTCAATAAATAGATAATTCTTTTTTTATTATGAATGCAGCAAAAGTATTGGAAGACCTGAAAAGAAGATTTCCTAATGAACCTGAATACCATCAGGCAGTAGAAGAAGTGTTGGGCACTATTGAAGAAGAATACAACAAGCACCCAGAATTTGATAAAGTGAATCTGATTGAACGCTTATGTATTCCAGATAGAGTATACCAGTTCCGCGTAACCTGGATGGACGACAAAGGAAATGTCCAGACCAACATGGGATATCGTGTACAGCACAACAACGCTATCGGCCCTTACAAAGGCGGTATCCGCTTCCATAGTTCTGTAAACTTGGGTATTCTGAAGTTCTTGGCTTTTGAGCAGACTTTCAAAAACTCTCTTACCACTCTACCTATGGGAGGTGGAAAAGGTGGGTCGGACTTCTCACCACGTGGCAAATCGGCTGCTGAAGTGATGCGTTTCTGCCAAGCATTCATGCTGGAATTATGGCGTCATATCGGCGCAGAAACAGATGTTCCTGCCGGAGATATCGGAGTAGGCGGACGTGAAGTTGGATTCATGTTCGGTATGTACAAGAAACTGGCTCACGAATTTACCGGAGTATTCACAGGAAAAGGTCGTGAGTTTGGCGGCTCACTGATTAGACCGGAAGCTACCGGATACGGAAATATCTATTTCCTGCTTGAAATGCTGAAAACACGCAATCTGGATATCAAAGGTAAAACCTGTCTGGTTTCCGGATCGGGCAACGTGGCTCAGTACACTGTAGAAAAACTAATTCAACTGGGAGCCAAAGTAGTGACCATGTCAGACTCTGACGGATATATCTACGACCCGGACGGTATCGACCGCCAAAAGCTGGATTACATCATGGAATTGAAAAACCTTTACCGCGGACGTATACGCGAATATGCCGAAACATACGGCTGCAAGTATGTAGCAGGTGCTCGCCCGTGGAATGAGAAAGCGGACATCGCACTCCCTTCTGCAACACAGAACGAACTGAATGGTGATGATGCTAGAACATTGGTCAGCAATGGTGTATTCGCTGTTTCGGAAGGTGCCAACATGCCTTCTACTCCAGAAGCTATCCGGGTTTTCCAGGAAGCCAAGATTCTGTATGCTCCAGGTAAGGCTGCCAATGCGGGAGGTGTTTCTGTTTCGGGACTGGAAATGACTCAGAACTCCATCAAACTGAGCTGGAGCGAAGAAGAAGTGGATGAAAAACTGAAGAGCATTATGAAGAATATCCACACTTCTTGTGTACAGTATGGCACCGAGCCTGATGGATATATTAACTACGTGAAAGGAGCTAATGTAGCAGGCTTCATGAAAGTAGCCAAAGCTATGATGGCTCAAGGTATTGTATAAATTAATATTACGATAACACACATTAGGTCCTTCATGCAGAGATTGCATAAAGGACCTTTTTTCTATTCAGATTTTTCATTACCTTTGCCGAGTGTCTAAACCACACAAAAAATAATACTAAACTATAAACCAATGAAACCAAGACTTTTATTTGCATTATTCCTGCTACTCAATATCCTGTCCGTTTCACTATCTGCACAACAGATAGCTCCTAAAAGGGAATTTCGCGGAGCATGGATTCAATGCGTCAACGGACAGTTCCAAGGTATGCCTACTATCCAAATGAAGAAACTACTTTCCAACCAACTCAACAGCCTGCAGAAAGCCGGAATCAACGCTATCATCTTTCAGGTACGGGCTGAATGTGATGCCCTCTACGCGTCTTCGTATGAACCATGGAGCCGCTTCCTTACCGGAGTGCAGGGAAAAGCACCCTCTCCTACATGGGACCCCTTGCAATTTATGATTGAGGAATGCCACAAAAGAAATATGGAATTGCACGCATGGATTAACCCTTACCGCGCCCAAACGAAAGGCACCACTGCCCTCTCACCCATACATCCTTATTTCAGCCGTCCTGAACTTTTCGTACGCTATGGAGGACAACTCTACTTTGACCCGGGATTCCCTGAATCAAGAAAATATATCTGCAAGATTGTGCACGATATCGTGAGCCGCTATGATGTGGATGCCATCCACATGGACGACTATTTCTACCCTTACCCGAATCCGGGAGAGGAATTCCCAGACCAAACCAGCTTTGCAGGATATGGACGTGGTTTCAGAAACAAAGCCGACTGGAGAAGAGACAATGTGAACATCCTCATCAAGGAACTGCATGAAACCATCCATCAGTGCAAACCTTGGGTAAAATTCGGGGTTTCTCCTTTTGGTATTTATAGAAATAAAAAATCGGACCCTAACGGAAGTGAAACCAACGGCCTGCAAAACTACGACGACCTTTATGCCGATGTATTGCTTTGGGTGAACAACGGATGGGTGGACTACAATATTCCGCAGATTTATTGGGAGATAGGACATCCTGCCGCCGATTATGAAAAACTAATCCGATGGTGGAACAAGCACTCGGCCAACCGCCCGCTGTTTATAGGACAGGATGTGGTGAGAACCGTAAGCAAGCCCGACTTGATGAACCCTTCACAAAGTCAGATTCCTGCAAAAATGAAATTGCAGCGCTCTTTGCCTAACGTACAAGGAAGCTGCCAATGGTATGCTGCAGCCGTGGTGGAGAACAAAGGAAACTACCATACCGTACTGGCAAACACCTATCATAAATATCCGGCCTTGATTCCTCTGTCACCATTTATTGATGACAAAGCTCCCGACAAAGTGAGAAAAGTAAAGCCGGTATGGACTTCCGACGGCTACCTTCTCTTCTGGAGCGCCCCGAAAGCCAAACATGAAATGGATGAAGCGGTGCAATATGTCATCTATCAGTTCCAACGAAAAGAAAAAATTGACTTGAACGACCCTTCACATATTGTAGGAATCACCCGCAACACTTTCTATAAATTGCCTTACGAAACAGGCAAAACAAAATACACCTATGTGGTTACAGCCCTCGACCGGCTGCATAACGAATCGAAAGCTGTAAAGAAAAAAATCAAACTATAATCTCTACACCTTATTATATATAAGGCACTACAACGGACTGGTCTGTTTCCTGCAAAAGAAGAAACAGACCGGTCCGTTCCTTTTGATAAAAGACTAGATACCAGTATGAAATAGAATTGAAAAGATTTGGATATCCTACTATAAATACATAACTTTGTTTCATTAACTGAATGATTCCTTAAAAAATAAGGAAAGCCCTCTCATTCTTCAAACAATAACAGATTCGGTTCATTGGGGGAGAACCACAAACCAAAAAACAAGACATTATGAGAAAATTTTTATTGAGTGCAATGTTGGGAATGTTTGCATTGGCAGGTTTTTCTCAAACATCATTGAATGTAAAAGCAGGTATGAGTATGACCAATATCACAGACTCAGAAATGGATATGAAAGTTGGATACACTGTAGGATTGGGAGTAGACTATCAGTTCACCAATACCTGGTACCTACAGAGTGGACTGAACTTCACCGGCAAGGGCGCCAAATTAAGCGGATTAAAAGTCAAAAGCCACTATATGGAAATCCCAGTATTGGCTGCCGCTAAATTTGATATTGCCGACAACATGAAATTCGTTGTCAATGCTGGTCCTTATGTAGCTGTAGGACTGGGTGGAAAAGCCGAATTTGAAGGAGAAAGTTTCAAAGTATTCAAAGAATACGATAATAAAGATGCTCTCTTAAAACGCTTCGATATGGGTATTCAATATGGCGTAGGCCTGGAATTGAGCAACCGCTACCTTATCAACTTGAGCGGACAGTATGGTTTTATTGATACAGTAAACAATACTACAAAATCTCCTAAAAACATTGCATTCCTGATTTCTTTGGGATACAGATTCTAATAAATTATACAGACAAAATACATAAACATCCGAGTTTCTCAAATCAAGAGATTCGGATGTTTTTTATTACCCCCCTAAATCGTCGGCACATTTTTCACCAATCGCCGACATATTTTTTGCCAATCGTCGGCATATTTTCTACCAAATGACGGCATATTTTCAGCAAAACGTCGACATAATCTCTATAAAACGTCAGCAAGATTTTTACTGCCCAATAAAACGGTCTATTTTACCTGTCTGAAAAATCAATACGCCATAAAATGAATCATCATAAATATCATTACATATCACGGCTACAATTTATACTTTTTATTTGCCAATCCAAAAATCAAAAATTTGTCAAATACAAAAATACGAAATAAAAGAAAACAAGTAGACAGACATAAATCATACTTTAATACACCCAATCACCATAAATCAATTACCTATTAATATTCAATAGATTATATCCAATTATAGAAGCAGATAAATTATTTAACAAAAAAAATCATATAAAATATTTTGTTATTTAAAATAATTATACGACCTTTGAAAAAGATAAACAAAGACAAAAGAAAAACATATACAAATAGTATTCAAATAAGTACGACAAAAGTAATTTGTATAAAACAAACATAAAACAAACGACAAAGATATAAGACACGAAAAATATCTAACACCTTTGTCACTAACAAACACATAATTTTTAACGCTATGAACAAAAAAATTACCAACTCACTTATCGTGGGTGCTGCATTGCTCTCATCGGGAGTTATGTCATCATGTTCTGATTACGATGACGACATTGATTCACTGAACAATCGTGTTTCAGCTGTTGAAACTTCTATCGCAGAGTTGCAAAAGAAAATCTCTGATGGAAAATGGATTACATCTATGGAACAGTCTGCTACAGGCTATGTACTAACTCTTTCTGATGGAAGCAAATTAGAAATCAAAAACGGAACTGCCGGAAAAGGTGAACAATGGATTATTGATGAAACCACCAAAGAATGGGTTCGCATTGATAGTGAAGGGCAAAAACATCCTTCTGGTATAATTGCCGAAGGCAAAGACGGCGCTGCCGGACTGGTTGGACCTGCTGGAGAAAATGGCAAAACTCCTTTCATAAAGAATGGGAAATGGGTTATTGAAGGCAAAAAAGGCGAACTGGTAGAATTAGGCTCTGCTGTAGGCCAGTCTTCTTATGTAATTGACAGAAAAGCTTACTGGGAATTGCGTGTCGCTAAAGAAAATGCTAAAGACGAAAATGACTTTGAAAGCATTATCCTTCCTAAGACTGCATCAATTACCAACATTGAAGTTTATAGTGACCCGTATACCGGAAGTACGGATTATATGCCATCGTTAGGAGAGCCTAAACTCTACTTAAATATTGGAAAGAACCAACAAGGAAAAGAAGTCAAATTCAACGGAAAAACTTATTATCCTGGTGATGTACTTATAAACCAGTCTAACAAACTGATTCTTCAAACAAATCCTTTGACTGCAGATGCCAGCTTGTATAATTTCACTTTGAATGACTCTAAAGGTAATGAATCTCTCTTTAAAGTAGAAAGCATTACAAAGAACATGAGTGAAAAACCTGTTATATCTCGTAGCATGACTGAAAATAAAGGTCTTTGGGATGTGAAACTGACCATCGAACGAGGTGCTAACCTGGCTAACTACAATGATAGAACTGCATACTCACTTCAAACCACTACCCTTGACAATAAGTCAACTGTAGTAGCTTCACGCTATGACATTAATATTGAAATAGGCTATGCTCATGGATATAATATTTCTACTCATCAAAGAGATATTCAAATCAATAAAGAAATGACATGGGATGAATTCTTTGACTCTGTTTCTGGAAGCAGAACACTTGTGGCAGACTATTATCTGGAAATCCCTGAAGACCAGATAAATGCAGCTAGTAATTATGGAGTCATGCTCAACAAAGAAAAAAAGACGATTACTTTCACAAAAGCACAGCCTAATCACTTCACCGGAATTTACATTCATTACTTGAAGATGAATGGTGAAATTAACAAAGCACAATTAACTGTCAGAGCACAAAACATTCAAAATGTCACCTTAGCTAAAAACTTTGAATGGACTGTTACAGATGACGCCAAGAAGAAAACTGTCAAAGTCGCCTTCGCAGAAGCTAATGCTTTGGATATCATTTATAATGGTAAATCCACTTCTACAAAACAAGTATTCAGTTTTGCAAATCCAGACAATGTAACTGTAGATGGAGTTAAAGTTAATGCTAACGAAGTAAACTTCAATACTGTTTTGCCATTAGTTGAATTCAAGAAAGAAAATGGTCAATGGTTTGCTTATATGACATTTGATGAAACAAAGGTCTTTGCAACAACATACAAGGCCCAAATTGAATTCCATAACGATGACAATAACCAAAGCAGAAAACTTGAATTCGATATTAACATCAATGCTCCTCAGCCATTCGATTGGATTAATCATCGAAATGTAGCATTCTTCGAAGGTAATAATGTAAAAGCATATCCAAATATGCCGAATAAAAACAATTATTCTTTGAAGGAAATCTACAATATTGACAATAAAGATTGGAATAATATATACTTCAATGATGTTGTTCCAGAAAAAGAAGACACTTGGTTTGCATCCAACCGCTATTGGGCTAATATTCCTGACTACAATGTAAATGGTAAGTCACGTGAAGTTACTGCTTACTACAAGCCATTCCACAACATGCGTCTAAATTCGTCTACTTATAAATTCAACCTCGAAATTCGTTCTCAAATCTTCGACGGAAAAATCGAATCTAAGAAGGAAGACTATCAAGTAAACAGCAAGGACGATGCTAAGGTTAAAGTTAGCGACTTTACTTATTTCGATGTCAAAGGCGAAAAATATGATGCCCTTAAAGACAATAGAGTAGCAAAAGTTGAAGTAACAATAGCTGAAGGACAAGAATACTTAGCTATCAAGAGAGATGCAGAAAATGGTACTTATGTAGTATTCAGAAAGGACAAAGAAACTGTCATCGTAACTCCGGTAACTTGCAAAGTTAAAGTCATTGTTACTGATGTATGGGGTAAGAAAAAAGAATGTACAGCTAATGTTATTGTAAAATAAACAATAGCTCATTCTCCATAAAAAAATAAAAGGACGGCTTTTATAAAGCAGTCCTTTTATTTTTTTACTTACACATACACTCCTCTTTTATCTAATATGTTGTCGAATCTTCTCAAGAAAAGACTTCATTCGAACTGCATCTTTATGTTGAATAATGTCAAGCAATTCATTTAGTTCAGTACGGATACCTTCCACTTGGGCCGGAGTACGCGGGTTAAACAAGATTTCCTGCAACAGATAGTCATCCTCATTAAGCACTCCACGGGCAATGGCCATGTGACGCTTGAAAGTGGTACCAGGAGCATCCTGATGCTTCATCACCGCAGCAAATGCGAAAGTAGAAACAAACGGGATAGACAATGAATAGGCTACAGTTTCATCATGTCCCTCGAACGTATATTCAAAGATATGAAGTCCCAAACGCTGATAGAGGTCTTTAAAGAAGACTTTACCCAAGTGATCGCCCTCACTGATAATAATAGCATTCTCGGTAGCCAACTGGTCCAGATTGGCAAAAGTAGGACCAAACATCGGATGGGTAGAAACATAACGGAAACCGCTTTCCTCATAAAACTCCTTCAATCCGGTCTTTACCGAAGCGATATCACTGATGATACATTCGGAAGGCAAGAAAGGAAGCACCTGACGGAAAGCATCGAGTGTATATTTCACCGTAACAGCATTGATAACCAGTTCAGGAGCAAACTCTGCAATTTCATCCAATGAAGTAAAACGAAGACAGTTGTATATGAACCTCAAACTTTTAGGATTTACATCAAACACAGCCACTTCATGTTCAAAACTCAACACATCTGTAAAGAAGGAGCCCATCTTACCTGCTCCTAAGATCAATATTCTCATTTCACCAAAAGCCTTACTTGTTAATGATTTCCATCTGCTGGCGTACACTTTCCTCGTGGATAGCCTCGAATACATTCTTTACGAAATCAGCATCCATTCCACATAAAGCCCCCTGTACACCTCGCTTATCCAATATTTCATTGTAACGGCCGGTTTGGAGAATGGTCATGTTATGCTCTTTCTTGAAAGTACCGATTTCACGGCATACTCTCATGCGCTTAGCCAAAATGTCCATCAGTTCATTGTCACATTCATCAATCTGGCTTCTCAGTTCGTTCAGGTTTTCGGTAGTCTGATGTTCTTTACGGATTACCAGCAAATTGAGGATATAGTTCAACACATCCGGAGTAATCTGCTGCGCAGCATCACTCCATGCACAGTCTGGAGTGCAGTGAGATTCCACGATGAGTCCGTCAAAGCCCAAGTCCATAGCCTGCTGACAAAGCGGTGCAATAAGTTCACGCTTACCTCCAATATGACTAGGGTCGCACAAGATAGGCAGATTAGGAATACGTCGGCGCAGCTCGATAGGGATATGCCACTGAGGCAAGTTGCGGTAGATTTTCTTGTCGTAAGAAGAGAACCCTCGGTGAATAGCTCCCAAACGCTTCAGTCCGGCATTGTTGATACGTTCCATGGCACCAATCCAGAGTTCCAAATCGGGATTTACCGGATTCTTCACATACACCGGAATATCCACTCCCTTCAAGGCATCGGCAATTTCCTGCACAGCAAACGGGTTGGCAGTAGTACGGGCGCCAATCCACAGCACATCAATGCCCGCTTTCAACGATTCATATACATGCTTGGCAGTAGCCACTTCGGTAGATACATACATGCCGGTTTCCTGCTTCACATGCTTGAGCCATGCCAGGCCGTCTACCCCCACACCTTCAAAACCTCCCGGCTTGGTACGTGGCTTCCATATTCCGGCACGGAATATCTTTACCCCTTTATTAGCCAACATCTTGGCAGTGTTCATCACTTGTTCTTCTGTCTCGGCACTACAAGGGCCGGCAATAATCAAAGGACGTTCTGTAGAAACGCCTTCCAGTTCGATAGGCAACAAATCTAGTTCCATATATCTATTTTTTATCTATTTTATACTCATGTTTTATTTTATCTCATTCAAAGCACGCCTTGATGCGCTGTAAAGCCTCTGCCAGTTTATCCTCCTTAGCACAGAGCGAGATACGGATATATCGTTTTCCGTTAGTTCCGAAAATAAAGCCCGGAGTAATAAACACCCTTGCCTGATGCAAGACCTTTTCGGTCAGCTCCTCCACATCGGCATAATCATCCGGGATTCTTCCCCAAAGAAACATTCCCACCTGCTCCTCATTAAAGCTACATCCCAAGGTCTGCATGATTTCTTCCGCCAATTTGCGTCGATGACTATATACATTGATATTGGCTTCTTCATGCCATTCAGCAGTATTCTGATAAGCCTGAGCTGCTGCCAGCTGCAAAGGGCGGAATGTTCCGGAGTCGATATTGCTCTTCACTTTCAAAATCCACTGTACGAAAGTGGCATTGGTAGCCAACATCCCTACACGCCACCCGGGCATATTATGACTTTTACTCATGGAATTGAATTCGATGCAGCACTCCTTGGCTCCCGGCACATTCAATATACTCAACGGCTTGCGGTTCAAGATAAAGCTATAAGGATTGTCATTCACCACTACGATATTATGACGACGGGCAAAGTCGACCAGCTTTTCATACAGTTCCATTGTAGCGTTGGCTCCGGTAGGCATATTAGGATAATTGGTCCACATTACTTTCACACGGCTCAGGTCCATCTGCTCCAGTTCCTCAAAATCCGGCTGCCAGTTCAAGTCCTCACGAAGATTGTAGTTTACTATTTCACTGCCCAAAATCTTGTTGAGTGAAGTATAAGTAGGATAACCCGGATTAGGCACCAGCACCTGGTCGCCCGGATTCACCAAGGCAAGTGTCACGTGAAGGATTCCTTCCTTAGAGCCAATCAAAGGCTGGATTTCAGTAGCAGGGTCCAAATCTACTCCATACCAGCGGCGATACCAGTCGGCCATCGCATTCCTCAATTCCGGAATACCCACGGTAGGCTGATAGCCATGCGCATCGGCACAACGGGCATTCTCGCACAACACACGCACGGTTTCTTCCGAAGGCGGCATATCAGGACTACCTATTCCTAAGCTGATGATATCTTTTCCTTCGGCATTCATGCATGCCACTTCCTTCAGTTTACGGCTGAAATAATATTCTTTCACCTCCGACAAACGATCGGCAGGCTGTATTTTATAAAGTAGATTCTCCTTCTGCATATTCTCCTAGTATTTTAAGTGCTTTGGTCAACGGTGATACCGCATCAATTGATTGTTTATATCTCAGATAGTCGTTAAAAATCACATCCACATAAAACAGATACTCCCATTCACGCCCGATAATAGGCAATGACTGAATCTTGGTGAGATTGATATTATAAAAAGAAAAGATGGAAAGAACTTTCGAAAGGCTTCCTTCGCAATGAGGCAGCGAGAAAACGATATTTGCCTTGTTGATACGAGTATAGTCTCTTAAATCGTCCACTTTCCACGGGTCTGACACTACCAGAAAGCGAGTGAAGTTATGTTTGTTTGTTTCAATTCCTTCCTGCAAGACTTTCATTCCATACAGTTCGGCAGCATATTTGGAGCAGATAGCGGCATGCCCTCTCAACTTTTCACGGCTGATTAGCTGCGCACTGCCTGCGGTATCTTCAGTCTCAACAACCTTGAGCGAGGGATGACGCTGCAGAAACTCTCTGCACTGAGCCAATGCCACCGGATGAGAATTGACTTCCACCAAGTCTTCCCAATTATCTTCGGGCAAACACATAATGCTATGACTGATACGCAACTTATGTTCCCCCACAATCACCGCACCGCTATCACGAAGCAATTCGTAATTGTGAATCAAGCTGCCTGCAATGGTGTTCTCAATGGCAATGAGTCCTATCACATTGCTATCATTCTTCATCTGCTCAAAAACTTCCTCAAAAGTATTGCAACAAATCAGTTCTATCTCTTCATCCTTAAAATAATGATGCGCTGCAATATCGTGATATGATCCAGGTACTCCCTGTATGGCTATTCTTTTCATGGTTCTGTTTCCTTAAAATAAAAAATCCCGCCTCAACCTTGAAGCGGGATTTTAAATATCATGTTTTATATTTTTCTTTACTATATATATGCAAACTCCCGCTTCACTTCATTGCTAAAGTAAAAGTAATAAAAGAAGAAGAAGTAATATGTTGCAAATGTATGTACCATCCTATTATTTTGTCAGTTTAACGGGAGCAAAAGTAATATATTTCTTGATAAAACAAGAATTTAACGAACTTTTTTTTGCAGATATTTCTAAAAAAAGGAGATTTCACCTACATTTGTACGGATAAACAAGGGTATTCCTGCACAAAAGATAAATACATCTACGATATTCTTGCCATTCGCTTTATAAAAGAACTAATTGATTATCGAACCAATATATTTTTAACAAACAGACAAATGAATTATAATTTTGACGAAGTAATAGACCGCACACAAAGCAGTGCCGTCAAGATTGAAGAAATGAAAAAGATATGGGGACGCACCGACCTGATACCTATGTGGGTAGCAGATATGGATTTTGCAACTCCCAACTTTATCTTGAATGCCGTAAAACAAAGATGTGAACACCCTATCTTGGGATATACCACCAAGCCGGACAGCTATTTCAACAGCATCATCCACTGGATTAAAACACGCCATCACATGGAGGTTACCAAAGAGCAACTGACGTATGTCCCGGGCATCGTGGCCGGACTGGGAATAGCCATTCATGCTTTCACTCAGCCGGGAGACAAAATCATGATTATGACACCGGTATATCCTCCTTTCTCATGGTTAGTCACCCGCAACGGACGTACACTGGTCACTTGTCCGCTTGTTTTGGAAAACGGCAGTTATCGCATGAACTTCGCATGCATGGAAGAAAAGCTGAAAGATGTCAAGATGCTGATTCTGTGCAATCCCCACAATCCGGGTGGAATAGTATGGAGTAATGAAGAACTTGAACGAGTAGCCAACCTGTGTGCAAAAAATAATGTATTGGTTTTGTCGGACGAAATACATGCAGACCTGACCCTCTCTCCTCACCAACATCTTCCTTTCGCCATAGTTTCCGACAAGGCCAAATACAATTCGGTTACTTTTATGGCTCCAAGCAAAACTTTCAATATGCCGGGAGTAGCTGCTTCTCATGCCATCACATTCAACGAAAACATCAGAAAAGTATTGGTTGACTATATAGAAAGTTCGGAATTGGGAGCCGGTCATGTTTTTGCCTATCCTGCTGTAGAAGCAGCCTATACCCATGGAAATGAATGGCTAGACGAGTGCCTGGCCTATGTAAAGGCAAACATAGAGCATACCCTAGAACGCCTCCGTACTGCAATGCCTAAAATTAAACCGATTGTTCCTAATGCCTCTTTCCTCATCTGGCTAGACTGCCGTGCGCTTGGCCTCAACCAAAAGGAGCTCAACCGTTTCTTTGCCGACAAAGCCGGACTGGCACTCAATGATGGAGAAACATTCGGCAAAGAAGGTGTCGGATTTATGCGTATGAACATTGCCTGCCCGCGCAGTATCTTGGACAAAGCACTCAGACAACTTGAAGACGCTTACCATACTCTATAAAAAACAGGTCTTTCACCCATTGCGGAAATGAGGTGGAAGACCTGTTTTCACTCTATCTTTATCGGATAATTTTCACCAACAGCTTCTTGCTGTGCGGCTCACCTTTCGTATTATAAGTTTCTAATTTTACCAAGCCTATCCCTTTTGCATACCATTCTGTAACACGGAGTGTTTCCGATTTCAACACAATCTTAGTACGCTGCAAATAAGATATCTTAATACAATCGAACTTTCCGGCAGTAGTACTCACTTTTTCATACCCCATATAAGAAGCACCCGAAATCTGCACATCGTGCTTCAGCATATTGGTAATCAAAGAATAAGAACGGTTGGGTATCGACTCACCTGCTTGAGCGTCATCTCCTATCATAAAGGTATTGTCTCCTTTGTATTTCAAATCCTCCGCAAATTCTTTACGAACCTGCAAACTGTATTTGGAAGGGTCTGAATCCGACTTGATATACGGACCATAAACTAAATCTTCTTGGCAGATAGTCTGCTCACCATCATAACTCCAATTATACAACGTATATGAAGTGTTGTTCTTTGTTTTATTCGTTACAATCTTGGTCAAATACTGAGCTTTCGACCCTTTACCATCAGTCTTCCCATTTAACACGGTCATAGTTTCACTAGACGTACTTTGTCCAGCCTCATCATAATTCACATACTGCAACTCAGTCTTATTCTCTGTACAAAAGTATTGCGCTTTAATACTATTGCCTATCAATAAAGCAGCCAGTAAAGTAAAAACTTTTTTCATCTTTCTATTTATCTTAATCGTTCTATATTTTTTATTTCTTGCGCAAACATACAAATTTCTTTTTAGCAAATACGTTTTAAAACGCTTTTTCTAATATCTTTGCATTGTGTTAACTGTTTATAGTTTAATTATATCATGGGTTTATTATCATCTTTATTCGGCGGAAGCAAGACAGCCGAAAATCAACAAGACAAACAGGAAAAGAAAAATTTTGAAATTTTGAAATACGATGGCATGCGGGCACGCAATATCCGTCAGCTACCTTATGCCATCAAATGCTTCGAGCAAGCACTGGAAATCAAGGAAGAACCGGAAGTCATGCAACTGTTGGCCAGCAGTTATGCCGAAAATGGAGAACTGAATAAAGCCCGCCTGCAACTCCAAAGACTTTCTGCTCTCACTCCCGACAATATTGAAGTTCTACTGATGCTGGCTTCTATTTGTAATTCACTCCATGATTTCAATGCGATGCAAGATGCCTGCCAACAAGCCATCAAACAAAATGAAGCGTATGCTCCGGCCTACTACCTGGCAGGAAAAGCAGCACATGCTTTACACGATGAACTTCAAGCCATTGTGATGCTCACTAAAGCAACAGTAAAAAAAGAAGACTATTGGGAGGCATATCTGCTAAGAGCGGAGGTCTTATGGAGTATGAGACAAGCTAAAGATGCGCTGGAAGATATAGAAAAGGTATTGTCTATCTCTGATAATGAAGAAGACGCCTTCCTCTTAAAGGCTAAAATCATGATTGCAACCGGCCAACTGGAAAAAGCATACTCTTGCCTGGACCTAGTAATGGAGGTTAACCCATTCAACGAAAAAGCTTATCTGCTGAAAGGGGAAGTATTATTGGAGCAGAAACAAACAGACCAAGCAGAAGCATTACTCACCGAGGCTGTAGAACTGATGCCACAGCAGGCCAACCTCTATCAAGCTAGAGGTAAGGTCTATCTGGCAAAGGGAGAGAAAGAGAAATCACTGGAAGACATGAAAAAAGCCATCGAACTGAACCCTGAAAACGAAAAACTTATCAGTGGCCATTACGACAATCAGGAACTCACTCAGAACAATTCGGGTATCTATTAGGCTCAGATAACTGACTCTTGGCTACAAATATCCTCATAAAAAAGGTCCTTGCCGCAACTTACCTGCGACAAGGACCTTTTTTATGAGGCTTGTTCTTCTGTTATATCAACTCATTCTACCGTAATTTCATCTACAAAGAACCAAGACGGATGTCCTACTCCATAATGCCAATGAGGACAAACTTTAGTACCCGTTACATCCACCTTGATATAGCGAGCCTTCAACGGCACATCCGACTTAGCCTTCACCTCACGGAAAAGCACCTGTATGGCACGCTCTTCAGGCATATCAATGGTCTCCCAATGCTGATAATTCAATCCATCGGTGGAATAACTGTAAGAAACACTTAGCGGAAACAAAATCCATTGCCCTATCTGATGAAGGAAATCGGCAGACACTTGATGAATATCTTTCTCTTCTCCCAAATCGACGACAAAGCTTCCATCCTTTCCTTCCCAGCCTACCCAGCTTTCCACAAAGCTAGAGCCACCGAAAAGTCCGTCGGTCAAAGCTGTCTTGCCTGTTTCGGCATATCTTCCGGTAGGTTCTATCAGATAGTTTACCTTAGCGCCAAGAGCCAGGTTGTTCACCTCTCTAGGCATATAACGCTCACGATATAATTTACAATAGTCCAGCGAATAATTCTGACGTTCATTCAATACAGGATTATGAAAAAGCTCCGCTTCCTGCTCAAAATAATCCAACTTACGTGCCACTTCCTTGAAATCTTTCTTCGATTCGGTACGCAATATTTCCAGTTCGGAATACAACAGAGGCAAGCGTGCCCGTCTTACCCGTTCCAGCAACAAGGTATCATTGGCCACTGATTTTTCCGCAGCGTCAAACAACTGAGCATAACGACGCATCAACTGTGGACGAAGCATTCCTTGTTTATGAGATACAGGAGAATCATAAATCCACAAACGATGACCACTACCCAGCAAAGCTCCTTCCATCACCTTGATATATTGATAGATATAAGAACCGGCAGCACCGTAGTAACCGTTGAGAAAATGTTTCATCAAGGCATCTACATCTGCATCCGGATTCCACATCAGTTTGGATACAAGATATGCTCTCAGCTCGGGGAAGTCACCGCCATAGCTGCCACCTATCTGCGAGAAGTGCATCTTGACATGATGGTCGCGGAATAACTTGATATTATCTTTCAAGATATGAAAGTTTGGGAAAGGCGACATCATACCATCAAAGTTGATTCCATAGTCCCACACAAAAATATTGTCGGTAATATCAGCCCACCCTTTCAATGCTTTCATGAAATACTGACCGCTGGCATTCTCCACCAACGACACTTCACGTTCGCAGTCAATATCACAAAGCATCACCACCACATTGGGGTGAGGCTTCACCTTTTTAGGAGGATTCATGGTATAAAGGTAAGCCAATGTAGCAAACTCCTTGTCGGGAAAACGGTCGGCCAACTTGTTCAGAAAATGGATAACAGAACCGGAGAGTGCCCCTTCCTCCTCATCTATCTTCTTACACTCCGGACAAGTGCAGTTGGTATAGTTCCCGTCATTCTGACTCACGCAAATCAACTTCTGGTCGGGGTTCGCCTTAAAGATAGAATCTATACGCTGGGAAACAATCTCAAAGACTTCAGGATTAGTCAAACACCACTGGCTGGCTTTTCCCGGATGACGTTTGCCTTTGAAGTAAGAATAATATTCAGGATGCTTCTCGCCATATACCGCAGAAGGGAGCAGCTTGTCGAAAGTATGCACCCAATATCCTGCAGCAAAAGCCTCCTTGGGCTCTTCCAGCCTGTTCCACCATTTATATAACGTATCGCTGCGCATTGCATAACATTGAGTCTGACGATAGCGGAAAGCCGGGTTGTCGGTCTTTTCAATCAAAGGCAAAAACAAATTGGATGCACGTTTAACCGAATACTCTTTCTCCCCCCAGTAATCAACTCCACAATAGTCCTCCAGCAACGAAACCACTCCATAGACCACTCCATTGCCATCTCCCGAAATCTTCAATATTCCATCTGCAGTAGACAAGTGGAAACCGTCTTCAGTAACTCCTTCGGGAGCTTTCCCCCCAATCAGAATATCTCCCTTGCGAACCTTTTTTCCTTCAGTGAAAGGAAGTGATACGTCCGAAATCTTTCCGATGAACTGCTGCAAGATATCAGCAGCAACTCTACTCTCTTTAGAATTGTCCTGCAAGACAATTCGCGATGTTGTTTTCCCGTTTTTTACCAAATCGACCTGTGCCGAAGCATCCAAACATGCAGATACTCCCACTACACAAAGTGACACTCCCAAAAGATGTGCTAAATTCATAATAAAACATTCAATTTACATGTCCGGAAGCAATACCCATTGTATAACCCCTAGACCTCTGGTTATTCAAACTCTAAAAATGAATGTGAATTTATTGCTTTTATTTCAAGCAGACAACTACTTGCCCACCTTTTTTTGACATGCCGGCAGAATTTAAGTCGTAATTTCCGCAAGCTAAAAGTTCTCCTTACACCACGAAATATCATATCCAACTTATTCTATAACTTTACATAAAGTCAAAAATGGGAATTACAACCTATAGTTCATGAAACGCTGACGATAACTCAATTTTCCGCCGCCACAAAATATGGTATCTCCACGGACAAACTGACTTTTACTACACCGCATCTGAATATTTATAAGTTGTTGCCCACCGGCGAAGTTCAATTTGCGCCAATTAAACTCCGCCAACCGTTTTTATATAATTTCTATTCCATTCTGACGACAAAGTTCCACTCCCAAATCCTTGAGCTTGAACTTCTGAATCTTTCCGCTACCCGTCATCGGGAAGTCCTTGACAAAGAAAATGTATTTAGGAATCTTATAGCGGGCAATCTTTCCCTGACAAAAGTCACGCACATCAAAATCACTCATGCAAACACCTTCGTGCAACATGATAAAAGCCCCCACCGCCTCTCCATACTTCTTTGATGGGATACCAGCCACCTGTACATCCTTAATACCCGGCATCTGATACAAGAACTCCTCAATCTCCCGTGGATAGATATTCTCTCCTCCACGAATAATCATGTCCTTGATGCGCCCGGTGATACGATAGTTGCCTTGCTCGTCTTTGACACCCAAATCACCCGAATGAAGGAAACCGTCTGCATCAATCACTTCGGCAGTAGCTTCCGGGTTCTTATAGTACCCTTTCATCGTGTTATACCCACGGTTGCACATCTCCCCTTGCACGCCTGCCGGACATTCCTCTCCGGTTTCGGGATCAATCACCCTTACTTCCGTAAATTCGAAATCACGGCCTACGGTAGTATAACGCACTTCTTCCGGGTCATCCAAGCGTGTGTGCGTCATGCCTGGCGACGCTTCTGTAAGACCATATACACTGGTCACCTTCATAAACATCTTCTCCTCCACCTGCTTCATCAGTTCCACCGGACAAAGAGCTCCAGCCATGATGCCCGTACGCAAACTAGACATGTCAAACATATCAAACATCGGATGATGCAGTTCGGCTATAAACATGGTAGGCACTCCATAAAGTGCCGTGCAGCGCTCCTTATGAACCGATGCCAATACCAACAGAGGGTCGAAACGCTCCACCATCACCTGCGTACATCCGTGTGTCAAGCAGTTCATCGTAGCCAATACAATTCCAAAGCAATGAAACAGAGGAACACAGACACACAACTTATCTTCTGAAGTAAATTTCATGTGCTCTCCGGTAAGAAATCCGTTGTTGGTTATATTATAATGAGTAAGCATCACTCCCTTCGGAAATCCCGTAGTTCCCGATGTGTACTGCATATTCACCGTGTCATGACAATTCACCCTCTTCTTGGCATCCAGAAAATCCGTATCATCCACATTGCTTCCCAAAAGCAATATCTCTGCTGTATTATACATACCACGATGCTTCTCCTGACCGATATAAATCACGTTCTTCATACATGGGAAACGCTTGCTTTTCAAGTATCCTCTCTCTGAAGTACGCAGTTCGGGCAGCATCTTATAAGTCATGTCAACAAAATTATTGTCTTTCTCCGTATCCACGATACACAACGTATGCATATCTGAATTTTGGCACAAATACTCCAGTTCCGCCTGCTTATAGTTTGTATTCACCGTAACAGCAACCGCCCCGATTTTAGCACAAGCATAAAGAAAGGTAAGCCAGTCGGGCACGTTACCAGCCCATATCCCCACATGAGTACCATGAGTTACTCCAATAGCCAGAAGTCCTTTTGCCATACGGTCCACCCGCTTGTTAAACTGGTTCCAAGTAAACCTCAAGTTACGGTCTGAATAAACAATATATTCTTTATCGGGAGTATGCTCCGCCCAATACTCCAGCCAATCTCCCAGTGTACGTTCTGATAATTTCATCATATTCCGATAAATTAGATGGGTGTATAAATAACTGCCAATATCTGTGCCGACTCACCTTCCACAGCATGCACATGGTGCGGCACGATAGAATCATAATAGATGGTATCCCCTTCGTTCAGAACATAATCATACTTGCCATAGTTCACTTCCAGCCTGCCACGAAGAACCATGATAAACTCCTCTCCCTCATGCGCTGAAAGCTGATACTGAGCCCCTCCTTCAGCATCGATATCGATGATGAACGGGTCCATATGACGATCGGTCTTGTTCTTCGACAAAGCATGATAATGCAGATGCTGACGTGCATCAGAAGAATTGTTTGAGAAACCGATGGTATCATCGGCATCTCCCTTGCGACAAACTACCGGTGCAGCCTCATCCATTTGGTCGTCCAAGAAAGTACCCAGGCGAACTCCCAACACACGCGCAATCTTGATAAGCGGTGCCAATGAAGGAATGTCTATATTCGATTCAATACGAGTAATCTGCTCTACGGTCAATCCGCTACGGGCCGACAGTTCCTCTACACTGATTTCCTTTGTTTCACGAAGTGATTTTATTTTCTCCCCAATAACATGTGTCCGATCCATACTCTACTATATATTTAGTGATTAATAAAAGAATAATCTGTCAATCAGTAACAAATCAGCCGCAAATATAAACAATTTTTAATTACCACTACCATTATCAACTACAAATCAGACTAAAATAAAAAGCATGTCTTCAATTCGAACAAATTGAAAACATGCTTTTCCACTATTCCAATGAAAAGAAAGGGAGGTATCCTTATCCTTGATAATAAACCCGTTTCACACGAGCAGACACCCCTGTCAATATTTCATAAGGAATCGTATTCAGCTTTTCGGCCAAAACAGTAACCGGAAGTTCACCACCAAAGATAATAACCTGATCACCTTCCTTGCAGTCAATATCGGTTACATCAATCATGCAGACATCCATACAGATATTACCCACATAATAAGCCTTTTGCCCATTGACCATGCAATAGCCATGACCATTACCCAAATGACGGTTCAATCCATCGGCATACCCAATAGGCAATGCAGCAATGCGTGAATTGCGCTCCAGCCTTCCTTTCCGGCTATATCCTACCGTATCTTCGGCAGGAACATCATGAATCTGCAGAATGGTGGTCTTCAAGGTACTTACGTTCTGCATCATCTTGTTCGTAAAAGGATTTACCCCATAAAGTCCGATACCCAAACGAACCATCTCAAACTGCGCTTCCGGATAACGTTCTATACCAGCCGTATTGCAGATATGTCTTAGTATCTTATGGCTAAATCCTTGCTGCAGTTGATCCGCAGCCCTTGCAAATGTTTCTATCTGATGGCGGGTAAATGCATCGAAAGTAGCAGAGTCGCTACCTACCAAATGTGAAAACACCGAACGAGGCACCACTGCAGTCTGCCTCTGCAACTTTTCCACCAACAAAGGAATTTCCTCTGGAGCAAAACCCAAACGATGCATACCAGTATCTATCTTGATATGAATAGGAATACTGGAAACCCCTTCTCTTCCGGCAGCCTTTATCAGTTCATCCAGCAAATGGAAACTATAAACTTCGGGCTCCAATTTATAGTCGAACATAGTCTTAAAGGCCGAAAGTTCCGGATTCATAATCATGATAGCACAATTAATGCCAGCCTTTCGCAGGTCTGCACCTTCATCTGCCACCGCCACGGCCAAATAATCTACCCGCTGGTCTTCAAGTGTCTTAGCAATCTCAAAAGACCCTGCTCCATAAGCAGAAGCCTTTACCATACACACCATCTTTGTTTCCGGTTTCAATCTGTTACGGTAGAAATTCATGTTGTCTACCAATGCATTCAGATTGATTTCCAAAATTGTTTCATGCACTTTCTGTTCCAAGCGGTCGGTAATATCATCAAAATGGAATGCACGCGCTCCTTTTATCAGCACCACTTCATTGCGCAACGAGTTGAGCAAGCCCGACTCTATCAATTCGGAAGTAGAACGGAAGAAAGTTTTTTCTATATCAAAACGCACCGCTGCGGCAGAAATATCTTCCCCCACTCCTATAATACGGTCCACTCCACGACTATGCACCAAATCGGCCACCTGTCGGTAAAGCAATTTTCCCGGCTGTCCGGTTTCCAAAATATCCGAGAGAATCAATGTACGTTTTCTGCCCTTATCCTCTGTACGGCGCGCCATAAAGTCAAGCGCAATGTCCAACGAAGCAAAGTCGGAGTTATAACTATCATTAATCAATACACACCCGTTCTTGCCTTCCTTCACTTCAAGCCGCATAGCTATCGGTTCCAAATGAGCCATACAACGCGCAATCTCTTCAGGAGAGACCATCAGATAAAGAGCCACAGCCAGACAGTTGATAGAGTTTTCGATAGAGGCATCGTCTATAAATGGAATACGATATTCCTTGTTGAATCCCAAATAACGATACTTCACCAATGTATCATCTGTTCCTTTTTCAATACTTTCAATGAAAAGTGGGCGTTCATTGTCCCTGGCCGACCATGCAATTTCCCGTGAAGTAAACAATGATTTAGAGACACAACTGCTTATCAGTTCGTTGTCACCATTATACACTATCACATCGCAATCCTTGAATAGCTGGAGTTTCTCCATGCATTTGTCTTGCAAAGACGCAAAGTTTTCCTGATGAGCACCTCCTATATTGGTAATCACTCCAATGGTAGGCTGAATGATAGGCTGCAAGGCCTCCATCTCTCCCATTTCAGAAATCCCCGCCTCAAAGATACCCAACTCTGTATGCTCGTTCATGAGCCATACCGACAAAGGTACTCCTATCTGCGAATTATAACTGCGTGGCGAACGGGTAATGACGCGGCTGCCGCTCAACAATTGATACAACCACTCTTTGACTACCGTTTTCCCATTGCTGCCGGTAATGCCCACCACCGGCACTTGAAAACGTCTGCGATGACGAGCAGCCAGACGCTGAAGCGACTTGCAAGTATCACCTACCCGTAAGAAATTGGCGTCGGCATAGGCTGCCATGTCATCAGGCAAGTCAGCCACCACAAAATTACGTACCCCACGCATATAAAGGTCTGCCAAATACTTGTGACCGTCATTACGCTTGGTTTTCAAGGCAAAAAACAGAGTTTCTTCCGGAAAACACAACGAACGGCTGTCGGTCAGCAACCAGTTTATCTGCGAAACATGGTTTCCTATTCTATCTGCTCCTATAACAGAAGCTATTTCTTCAATCGAACTTGACATATATCTATTTCATTTTGCACATCTAAATACGGAAATTTTTCTTTTAAGCTCTCTATTTTTAACAGAATTTGACTTATAAAACGATGATATGCCTCCGAAGTGGCATCAAAAGGACGATGTTCCAATCCCTTCCTTATCTCTTCCCATTGCCGAATCAGGACCTGTGTCTCGGGAGGAAAATAACACTGAGAGAAACATTCCCAAATATATTGCACCGCCAAAGAGGAAGGATGCACCATATCATCGGCATAAAAACGATAGTCGCGTAACTCATCCATCACAATCTCATAAGAAGGGAAATAATGACAGCAAGCATATCGGCTACATAACTTCTCGGCGGCCAAAAGAAGCACAGCCTTGTTTATCTGATTGCCATGAAGACCATCTTTTATATGACGAATAGGACTTACCGTAAAGAGGAAATGCATCTCGGGATTCACGCTTTGCAGCTCATCTATCAAGCCTATATACAAGTTTACAATCTCGTCCACCTCAAGTAAGGTGCGGGTAAACAAGCGTTCGGGCAGTTTGTGGCAATTGCCCACCACCCTTCCGTCCTCATTCCAACGATAGACTCTGGCGGTTCCCCAAGTAAACACCATCCATTGCGTACGGGGCAACTCTGCACGAGCCTCATCAAGCGCCGAGTTGATTCTTCCCAACACAGTTTCCCTACAAGGAGAAGAAAACGAAGAATGATGCATCATACTATGCCAAATTCCATTATGCTCACCCAAGTCGGCTGTTGTATATTTCTTGCCGGCTATCACCTGATGCAAGGCCTCGGCTATAGAAAGAGGGTTATAAAGAATACCAAACGGATTGATATTGCATGAGAATTTATTTTTACACAGCAAGTTCCCAATATGCTCTGTAAAGCAAGACCCCCATAGCATTAAATGCCCCGCATGAGTCATTTTCTCTCTAACGGAAGGAAATTCTACTTTAGTACGAAACTCCATACTTAATATACCTTATTGTTAATCTTTTATACTTATAATCACTTATCAATACAACCTTTATTTCGTGCCTTAAAAATCATCGGGACATTTTGAAGAGAACATGCTGACATTTCAAACAGAATATACTGACATTTCAGGGAAAATATATCGATGATTCCAGCAAAACATCAGCATATTTTCCGGAGCTAAATTCAGACTCTTTTTTCTAAAAAGCAATTAGGTTTCTTTCATCCTCTTGCAACATCCCCAACGAGTCCTAAGACAAAACTTCATTTTTTTAATACAAATGTAAGCACAATACACATATTTATCGTACTTTTGTACTGATAATATTTTAATAAAATAGGATGGAACAACCTACTTCGTATGAATTGCTGAACAAGATAAACAGTCCGGACGACCTGCGCCATGTGCCGACAGAGGCTCTTCCACAGGTTTGTCATGAACTCAGGATGAAAATCATAGACGAACTGTCACGCAACCCTGGACATTTTGGTTCCAGTTTGGGAGTAGTAGAGCTGACGGTTGCCCTCCACTATATATTCAATACTCCTGAAGACCGCATCGTATGGGATGTAGGACATCAGGCGTATGGTCATAAAATCCTGACCGGACGTCGCGACAGATTCTGTACTAACAGAAAGCTGAACGGATTATGCCCTTTCCCTTCGCCTGCAGAAAGTGAATATGATACTTTTACTTGCGGACATGCCTCAAACTCCATCTCGGCTGCTTTAGGCATGGCGGTAGCTGCTGCACAAAAAGGGGAAGATAATCGTCATGTGGTAGCGGTTATCGGCGACGGAGCCATGAGCGGCGGACTGGCATTCGAAGGTCTTAATAATGTTTCTTCTACACCCAACAACCTGCTCATCATTCTTAATGACAATGATATGGCCATCGACCGCAGTGTGGGGGGAATGAAACAGTATCTGCTCAACTTGCAGACTTCGGAAAGATATAACCGGATAAGATATACTCTTTCTAAAAAATTCCACGACTGGGGATGGCTCAACGAGGAGAAAAGAAAAAGCCTGATTCGTTTCAACAACAGCCTGAAATCGGTCATTGCACAGCAACAAAATATTTTTGAAGGATTAAATATCCGCTATTTTGGTCCGGTAGACGGACACAATATACAAGCCCTCATCAAAGTACTGAAAGAAATAAAGGACATGAAAGGGCCCAAACTGCTGCATATCCATACTGTCAAGGGAAAAGGATTCAAACCGGCGGAAAAGTCGGCCACCGTTTGGCATGCCCCTGGTATCTTTGACAAAGAAACCGGAGAGCGCATCGTGTCTTGCACCGAAGGGCTGCCTCCTCGCTTTCAAGATGTATTCGGCGCCACACTGGTAGAACTGGCACGACAAAACGACAAGATCATAGGTGTCACACCGGCTATGCCTACCGGGTGCTCCATGACCATGCTTATGAAAGAAATGCCGCAAAGAACTTTCGACGTAGGTATCGCCGAAGGACATGCTGTCACTTTCTCTGGAGGAATGGCCAAGGAGGGAATGATTCCATTCTGCAACATCTACTCTTCGTTCATGCAACGTGCTTATGACAACATCATCCACGATGTAGCCATACAGAAACTGCCTGTTGTACTATGCCTAGACCGAGCCGGACTGGTAGGAGAAGACGGTCCTACACATCATGGAGTGTTCGACATGGCCTACCTGCGCATTATCCCTAATCTGACCATTGCTTCGCCAATGGATGAGATGGAATTGAGGAAACTGATGTACACCGCCCAATTACCAGACATGGGACCGTTTGCAATAAGATACCCTCGTGGAAGAGGAGTGCTCACCGAATGGAAATGTCCTCTGGAAGCTGTAAAGGTAGGTACTGGACGCAAGCTGAAAGACGGCTGCGACTTGGCTGTCATCACTATCGGACCGATAGGGAATATGGCCGGTAAAGCCATTGAACTTTACGAGGCAGAGCATCCGGGAAAAAGCATTGCACACTACGACTTGCGTTTCCTCAAGCCGCTTGATGAAAAGATGCTTCATGAAATAGGTAGCCGATTCAAAAAAATCATCACCGTGGAAGACGGTGTGCTGAAAGGTGGTATGGGAAGCACCGTATTGGAATTTATGTCCGACAACGGATACTGCCCAACTGTCAAACGCCTGGGAATTGACGATAAATTTGTACAGCATGGTCCTGTAGACGACCTGTTCCGAATTTGCCATATAGATACAAACAGTATATATCACACCATAACTCATACATTGAATTCATGAAAATAATCATTGCAGGAGCCGGTGAAGTAGGAACTCACCTAGCCAAACTGTTATCGGGAGAAAACCAAGACATTATCCTGATGGATGAGAATGAAGAAAAATTGAGTAGACTGGGTAACAACATCGACTTGATGACTGTATGCCTCTCGCCTACTTCAATCTCCGGTCTAAAAGAAGCAGGAGTATCGGGTGCCGACCTATTTATCGCCGTTACTCCAGATGAAAGCCAAAACATGACGGCTTGTATGCTGGCTACTAGCTTAGGAGCCAAAAAGACTGTAGCACGAATTGATAACTATGAATATCTGCTGCCCAAGCATCAGGAGTTCTTTTCCAAACTAGGAGTTCACTCGCTGATTTATCCTGAAATGCTAGCCGCCAAAGATATCGTAGATGCCGTAAAGATGAGTTGGATCAGACAGTGGTGGGAATTTGCCGGAGGCGCACTGGTGCTGCTCGGTACTAAAATGAGAGATACGGCTGAAATATTGAATGTGCCGCTCCACGAACTGGGTGGAAGAAACATCCCGTTTCATATTGTAGCCATCAAGCGCAACAATGAAACCATCATCCCTCGAGGTGATGACACCATCCGGCTGAATGACATTGTATATTTCACTACTACCAAGAAGTATATTCCTTATATCCGTAAAATAGCCGGAAAGGAAAACTATGCCGATATCAGGAACGTGATGATTATGGGAGGTAGCCGCATAGCCGTAAGAACCACTCAGTATATGCCGGAATATATGCATACCAAAATCATTGAAAACGATATCAGCCGCTGCAACCGGCTGACAGAACTGGTAGACGATGACGTAATGATTATCAATGGTGACGGACGGGATATGGAGCTTCTCGTAGAGGAGGGCATTCAAAATGTGGAAGCATTTGTGGCTCTTACCGGAAACGCAGAAACCAATATCCTGGCCTGTCTGGCAGCAAAACGTATGGGAGTCAGCAAAACAGTGGCAGAGGTGGAAAACATTGACTATATCAGCATGGCGGAAAGTCTGGATATCGGTACGGTCATCAACAAAAAGTTCATTGCCGCCAGCCATATCTATCAGATGATGCTGGATGCCGATGTCTCAAATGTAAAATGTCTTACCTTCGCCAATGCCGATGTGGCTGAATTTACCGTAAAACCCGGCTCAAGAATCACACGCTCTCAAGTGAAAGATGTAGGCCTTCCTAAAGGTGCTACCATAGGTGGACTCATCAGAAACGGAGAAGGTATCTTGGTTACCGGTAACACAACTATCCAAGAACACGACCACGTGGTGGTTTTCTGTCTAGGAATGATGATCAAGAAATTGGAAAAATACTTCAACTAATATTCAACAAATGCCAGTTGTCGCACACAGAGCGATTCTGGCATTTTTTTTATTAAAACAAACAGATATTACTTCAAATAAAATCTGTATATTTGCACCGTTTTCAGAAAAGCGATATTATGAACCAATGGATTAAAATGACAATATTTTTTTTGTTACTCCTTATAACTTCGGTTACAAGGGGAGTCCATTATGAATATATAGCAGAAAGAAGAAACACGGTAGAACAATGCTTCAGCATAGACGAAGCAAAATACGGAATGTGTCACACAGAATCGGAACTCGGACAAACTCCCCTCAACACACCCATCTGCGGTGAGCTGCCGGCAGCTACCCTGCTTCCACACATCTTCTTACAAGACATCAAATCGAAAGGATACCTACACAAACGATCAATCGTGATGATGCACCGTATTACTTATGGAGGCAAAAGCCTCAACAGACAACTGCTGGAAGAGACCGGCTACATACAAGCTGCACAGTATTGCTGTGCGCTTCAAAGATGGATTATTTAAATCCACCATAAATAACTGACCGGCTGCCCGTAACCAACTGTGCAGCCGGATAACTTTTTATGCAGTATGGGTTGCATAAGCATTTTATTCAGAGGAATTTAATTTAATTTTTTATAGGTATGTTTTTTACATTTATTATCGTAGTCATCCTCACAGCCATTGCACTGGTGGTAGCAGCCATGACCATCGCCCAGCTTGTGGCACCACGCTCATTCAACCCTCAGAAGGGTGAGCCGTATGAATGTGGTATCCCTACGCGAGGAGGTTCTTGGGTGCAATTTAAGGTAGGATATTATTTATTTGCTATCCTCTTTCTGATGTTTGACATCGAAACCGTATTCCTCTTCCCGTGGGCAGTGGTAGTAGCTGAAACAGGAGCCTACGCACTGGTGAGTGTGGCATTCTTCTTAGTAGTATTAATCTTAGGCTTAGCGTATGCTTGGCGGAAAGGAGCATTGGAATGGGAATAGATAAAAAGGTGAAAATCCGCTCAATGGAGTATGATGAGTTCAAAAACAACGATTACCTAGAACGAATGGTGAAAGAACTCAACCGAGACGGAGCGGGGGTTATAGTAGGCACTGCAGACGACCTGATAAACTGGGGACGCAGCAACTCACTTTGGTCACTTACTTTCGGTACTAGTTGTTGTGCCATCGAATTTATGTCATTGGGAGCTGCCCGATATGATATGGCACGCTTCGGATTCGAAGTAACGCGTAACTCACCCCGACAGGCCGACATGATTATGGTTCTAGGTACCATTACTTATAAGATGGCTCCAGTTTTGAAACGTCTTTATGACCAGATGGCAGAACCTAAGTATGTAGTGGCTGTGGGTGGATGTACTATTTCCGGAGGACCATTCATCAAATCGTATCACGTGGTAAACGGCATTGATAAAATCATCCCTGTCGACGTCTTTATCCCTGGATGCCCTCCACGCCCGGAAGCATTCTATTACGGAATGATGCAGCTACAACGTAAAATCAAAGCAGAGCGCTTCTTGGGAGGTGTAAACCGTAAAGAAAGCAAGACTCACAAAGACGAAGAAAATGTATAACTCTATTTTTTGTAAGCACCTATACTAAACTAGCAGATGAATTTCGAATTTGCTTACAAAACTTAAATAATAGTCACAAGATAATGAATATAAAGGATAAAATAGCCGGAATGGATTCAGACATTGTTATCCGCACTGAAGGTGAATGGATGGTTGTCGTACCGGTCCACAGCTTCCGGAAAGTAGCAGAAACTCTTCGACATGACGCCCAAGAACCGATGGACTACTTGAGAGATGTCGTAGGAATGGACTGGGGAGAAGAAGGACTGGGAGCTTTGTATTACCTGGAGTCAAGCGTAACTTATGAACAGGTAGTCATCAAGACCATTGCCGAAAGCCGTGAACAGGCTTATCTTCCATCGGTATGCGATCTTTGGAAAACGGCAGAAATCAAGGAAAGAGAAGTGTTCGACTTCTTCGGCATCCGTTTTCTGAACCATCCGGACATGCGCCGACTCTTCTTGAGAGAAGACTGGGTGGGATACCCTCTCCGCAAAGACTATGACATGAAGTCTAATCCTCTGAACATGGAAAACGAAATCAATGCGGACACTACCGAAGAGTATTTCCTGAACCCGGACGGTACTTTGGAAGGACGCACCAACGTAATCTTTGACGATAAGGATTTCGTAGTCAACATCGGACCGCAGCACCCTTCTACACATGGGGTATTGCGTCTTCGCACTTCTCTGAACGGAGAAAACATTTCGAAAATAGACCCGATATGCGGATATATCCACCGTGGTATCGAGAAAATCAATGAAAGCCTTACTTATCCACAGACATTGGCACTGACCGACCGTTTGGACTATTTGAGCGCACACCAGAACCGCCATGCGCTATGTATGTGTATCGAAAAGGCCGCCGGTATTGAAATCAGCGAGCGTGCACAATATATCCGTACTATCATGGATGAGCTGCAGCGTATCGACTCTCACCTGCTGTTCTACTCTTGCCTGGTTATGGACATGGGAGGGCTTACTCCTTTCTTCTATGGTTTCCGTGAAAGAGAAATGATTCTTGACATCTTTGAAGAGACAACCGGAGGACGACTTATACAAAACTATAATATGATTGGCGGTGTACAGGCCGACCTTCATCCAGACTTCCAGCGCAAAGTAAAAGAGTTCATCAAACACCTGCGCAACGTCATCAAAGACTATCATCATATTTTCACAGGAAATGTAATTGCTACCACCCGATTGAAAGGTGTAGGACTTCTGTCGCGTGAAGATGCTATTTCTCTCGGTGTAACTGGAGGCTCCGGACGTGCGTCAGGATGGTCGAATGATGTGAGAAAACATCATCCGTATGCAATGTACGATAAGGTAGACTTCAAGGAAATCACTTATACAGAAGGAGATTCTTTTGCAAGATATATGGTGCGTATGGACGAAATCATGGAGTCTTGCCACATCATCGAACAGTTGATTGACAATATTCCAGAAGGAGAATTCCGTGTAAAGACCAAAGCCATCATCAAGTTGCCGGAAGGAAATCACTCGGCAGCTGTAGAAACCAGCCGTGGAGAATTTGCCGTAATGCTGGAAAGTCACGGCGACAAGTTCCCTTACCGATTGCATTACCGCTCTACCGGTCTTCCTCTGGTACATGCCATGGATACAGTCTGCAAAGGTAACAAAATAGCCGACTTGATTGCCATTGGTGGAACATTGGACTATGTCATTCCAGACATCGACCGCTAAAAGAGATTTTCAAAAAACTACAATTTACAAGAAATAAAATAATTCGTTTATGTTTTTAGATTATTATAACCTCAAACCCATGCTGATGGCTATCCATGCCTTTCTTTGCAGCATCATGCCACAATGGCTGGCCTTGACGCTGGAAGGCCTAGGAGTGGGAATTTTCATTATGGTGCTCTATGCCATACTGGCCGTGGTGCTCATCTATATGGAAAGAAAAGTGTGTGCTGCCTTCCAGTGCCGTATCGGACCTAACCGTGTGGGAGGTAAAGGCGGACTGCTTCAAGTCCCAGCCGACGTACTGAAGATACTGACCAAAGAAATCATTGAGATAAAAAACTCAGACAAGTTTCTGTATAACCTTGCACCTTTCTTTGTCATCTTGGCTTCTATCCTTACTTTCTCTTGCCTGCCATGGAACAAAGGAGGTGAAATCCTTCACATGAACATTGGTATCTTCTTTGTGTTGGCAGCTTCCTCTATCGGAGTACTGGGTATCCTGCTAGCCGGATGGAGCAGCAACAGCAAATATACTCTCATCGGAGCGGTACGAAGCGGTGCTATGATTATCAGCTACGAACTGTCTATCGGACTGGTGGTGCTGACTATGGTCATGATGAGCGGCACCATGGATATTCAGGAGATAGTATATTACCAGGCCGACGGATGGAACATCTTTAAAGGACATATCCCTGCCTTGGCTGCATTTATCATTTACCTGATTGCCGGTAATGCAGAAGCCAACCGAGGCCCTTTCGACCTAGCAGAAGCAGAACAGGAACTTACCGCCGGATACCACACTGAATACTCCGGCATGCACTTCGGATTCTTCTACTTGGCCGAATACCTGAACCTCTTCATCACTTCCGGCATCGCCACTACTTTGTTCTTGGGCGGATGGATGCCTTTCCATATTGCCGGACTGGATTCTTTCAATGCAGTGATGGACTATATCCCCGGTGTAGTATGGTTTGTGGGAAAGACCTTTGCCATCGTATTCCTTTTGATGTGGATTCGCTGGACATTCCCTCGCTTGCGTATCGACCAAGTACTGATATTGGAATGGAAATACCTGATGCCTCTCTCCTTGCTGGTACTGCTGACTATGACTATATGCAAAGTCTTCGGATGGGTATTTTAATGACATAAACTGATAAAAACAGAAACTATGAGTAATTTCAACGAATATATCAACGGATTTACAAGTGGAGTAAAAAGCCTTCTCATCGGTATGCGTACTTCCATGAAGGTATTCTTGCAGCCTAAGGTTACAGAACAATATCCGGAAAACCGACACACCACACTCCATATTCCGGCACGCCACCGTGCGATGCTGGTGATGCCCCACGATGCCAAAAACCACCATCATTGCGTAGCCTGCGGACTGTGCCAGATGGCTTGTCCCAACGGCACTATCAAAGTGACTTCGGAAACCAGAGAAGACGAAGATGGAAAGAAAAGAAAATATCTGGTGAAATATGAATACAACCTAGGGTCTTGCATGTTCTGCCAGCTGTGCGTAAATGCCTGTCCACACGGAGCCATCGAATTCAGCAACGACTTCGAAAATGCCGTGTTCGAAAAAGAAAAACTGGTCATGACACTCAACCACGAAGGTTCAACACTTGCTAAATAAAAAATTATGGGAACAACACTTCAAGAAATAGCTTTCTATGTAGTAGCTGCAATCATTGCCGTCAGCTCCATCATGGCTGTCACTACTGGCAAAATATTGCGCGCCGCTACCTATCTGCTCTTCGTACTGTTCGGTACAGGAGCAATCTACGGTATTCTGGGCTATACATTCCTGGGAGCCGTACAGTTGATGGTATATGCCGGAGGTATCGTAGTCTTATACGTTTTCTCTATCCTGCTCACCCAATCAGACAAGAACTTGAAATATCCGATTCGCAAGGCCAAGCTTATCAGTGTGCTTCTGACTACCGGAGCCGGAGCCGTTCTTGTGATGTCTATCCTGCTCAGCCACGGATTTGCATTAAACAAGATTCCGCAAGGAATAGAGCTTCCTGCCCGTGAAATAGGACATGCTCTCATCGGAATAGACAAATATCAGTTTGTATTACCCTTCGAAGTAGTCAGCGTGCTGCTCCTGTCATGTATGATTGGTGCCATCCTGATTGCCCGCAAGGAAAAATAACCCCTTTATATTATGGAACTGGAATTAGAAATACACGTCATACATTATCTGGTAATCAGTACCATCATGATGTTCTGCGGCATCTACGGTTTTTTCACACGCAAGAACCTGCTCGCCATTCTTATCTCGGTAGAGCTGATGCTGAACGCCACCAACATCAACTTTGCAGTGTTCAACCGTTACCTCTTTCCGGGACATCTGGAAGGACACTTCTTCAGCTTGTTCGGCATTGCCATTGCTGCTGCTGAAACTGCCGTGGCCATTGCCATCATCATCAATGTGTACCGCCACATCAAACAAGTGCTGACCGACGACATTACCGATATGAAAGGTTAACATCCAACCAAGAAACGAACGATTAATATGGAATATACTATTTTAATTCTCCTGCTTCCAATACTCAGTTTCCTGATACTGGGAATTACGGGTATGTATATGAAGCAACGTCTGGCAGGCCTCATTGGTACGCTCTCGCTATCGGGAGTGACTGTACTGAGCTACCTCACCGCATTCAAGTTTTTCACATCTCCCCGCACTGCCGAGGGAGTATATGCCACCCTTACCCCTTGGAACTTCCAGTGGCTGCCTTTTACCGATTCTCTCCACATTGATATGGGAATCTTGCTGGACCCTATCTCCGTGATGATGCTAGTAGTGATTTCCACCATCTCTCTGATGGTGCACATCTATTCATTCGGATACATGAAAGGCGAAAAAGGATTCCAGCGTTATTATGCTTTCCTTTCGCTCTTCACATTCTCCATGCTGGGACTGGTTGTTGCAACCAATATTTTCCAGATGTATGTATTCTGGGAATTGGTGGGAGTATCTTCTTACTTGCTGATTGGTTTCTACTACACTAAACCGGAAGCCATCGCTGCCAGCAAGAAAGCATTTATCGTGACCCGCTTTGCCGACTTGGGATTCCTCATTGGTATCCTGATTTACGGATATTACATGCAGACCTTTACTTTCACTCCTACAGAAACCCAACTGATGAAAGCCGGCATGGTATTGCCGCTGGCTTTGGGGTTGATGTTTATTGGAGGTGCTGGAAAGAGTGCCATGTTCCCTCTACACATCTGGCTACCGGATGCCATGGAAGGACCTACTCCAGTCAGTGCTCTTATTCACGCAGCCACCATGGTCGTTGCCGGAGTATATCTGGTGGCACGCATGTTTCCGCTGTTCATCGGCTTCGCTCCGCAAACACTCCATATCGTAGCATGGGTGGGAGTATTCACTGCCTTCTACGCCGCTTCGGTAGCTTGTGTCCAAAGTGACATCAAGCGAGTCCTAGCCTTCTCTACCATTTCACAGATTGGTTTCATGATGGTAGCACTAGGAGTATGTACCGGAATGCATCCTCACGAAGGAGGTTTAGGATATATGGCCAGCATGTTCCATCTGTTCACTCATGCCATGTTCAAAGGGTTACTTTTCCTGGGGGCAGGGTGCATCATCCATGCCGTACACAGCAATGAAATGGAAACGATGGGAGGCCTTAGAAAATATATGCCTATCACACACATCACCTTTCTGATTGCATGTCTGGCCATCGCCGGCATCCCTCCATTCTCCGGTTTCTTCTCCAAAGACGAAATCCTAACCGCCTGCTTCGAGTTCAATCCGATTATCGGATGGATGATGACTTTCATTGCCGGAATGACCGCTTTCTATATGTTCCGACTATACTACTGCATCTTTTTTGGAAAAGAGAACAAAGAACTGCATGCACAGCACACTCCTCACGAAAGTCCGCTAAGCATGACTTTCCCACTGATGTTCTTAGCTGCTGTAACCTTAGTGGCAGGATTCATTCCTTTCGGACATTTCGTGTCATCAAATGGTGAACTATATGATATTCACCTCAACACCCAAGTTGCCACCACCAGCATCATCGTGGCAGTAATTTCCATAGGTATCGCCACTTGGATGTATGCGCACGAAAAACAACCTGTAGCCGAAATGCTTACACAGCGTTTCAGCACCCTTCACCGTGCCGCATACAAGCGTTTCTATATGGACGAACTTTGGCTCTTTGTAACCAAGAAAATCATTTTCCGCTGTATATCCACTCCATTGGCATGGTTTGACCGCCATGTCATCGACCAGTTCATGAACTTCATGGCATGGAGCACCCGTGCAGCCGGAGAAACCATACAACCTATACAAAGCGGTAAAATACAGAGCTACACCATGTGGTTCCTGGGAGGCATTATCCTACTTACCCTCATCTTATTGTTGAACTAAGAATGTAGATTATTATAAAATGAATATTTTAAGTCTTTTCGTATTAATACCCCTGGTAATGCTACTGGGCTTGTGGATAGCACGAAGCATCAATCAGGTACGCGGAGTGATGGTGGCAGGATCTACCTTGCTGCTGATGCTGGCCGCATATCTCACCGTATCCTATATCGGCCTGAGAAACGGAGAAGCTACCGAAACCATGCTGTTTACCGACAGCATTTCATGGTATGCACCACTCCACATCTGTTATTCGGTAGGAGTAGACGGCATCTCGGTAGTGATGCTGCTGCTAAGTTCTATCATTGTCTTTACCGGAACATTCGCTTCATGGAAGCTCCAGCCCATGACTAAAGAATACTTTCTATGGTTCACCTTGCTGAGCGTCGGGGTATTTGGATTCTTCATTTCCATCGACCTGTTCACCATGTTCATGTTCTACGAAGTTGCCCTCATCCCGATGTATCTGCTGATTGGAGTATGGGGCAGCGGCAAAAAAGAATATGCAGCCATGAAACTTACCCTCATGCTGATGGGAGGCTCTGCCTTTCTGCTCATAGGAATACTAGGCATTTATTATGGTGCAGGAGCCGAGACGATGAACATCCTGGAAATAGTGAACCATAAGATTCCTACTGAGATGCAACGCATCTTCTTCCCAGCCATCTTCTTGGGATTCGGAGTGTTGGGAGCACTCTTCCCGTTCCATACATGGAGCCCCGATGGTCATGCTTCTGCCCCTACCGCTGTGAGTATGCTTCATGCAGGAGTACTGATGAAACTGGGAGGATACGGCTGCTTCCGCATCGCCATGTTCCTGATGCCAACCGGTGCAGCCATTTGGGGAAATTTCTTCCTGGTTCTGACTACCATATCTGTAGTATATGGTGCATTCAGTGCCGTAGTACAGACCGACTTGAAATACATCAACGCCTACTCTTCTGTAAGCCACTGCGGACTGGTACTTTTCGCCTTGCTCATGATGACCCGCGTAAGTGCCACCGGAGCCATCTTGCAGATGTTGAGCCACGGCTTGATGACTGCACTCTTCTTTGCGCTGATTGGTATGATTTACGGACGTACACATACCCGTGACATCCGCCAGCTGAGCGGACTGATGAAAATCATGCCGTTCCTTTCTGTAGGTTATGTGATTGCCGGACTTGCCAACCTCGGTCTTCCGGGACTGAGCGGATTCGTGGCTGAAATGACTGTCTTTGTCGGTTCATTCCAAAACCCAGACATGTTCCACCGCACTTGCACCATCATCGCTACCATGAGTATCGTAATCACCGCGGTATATATCCTGCGTGTAGTAGGCAAGATTCTCTATGGCACTTGCCACAATCCGGAACATCTGAAACTGACCGATGCCACATGGGACGAACGTTTTGCGGTAATCTGCCTAATCATTGCCGTTGCCGGCCTCGGACTTGCACCATACTGGGTGAGCCAGGTAATCAGCGGAAGTGTAGAACCAGTCATCAGTCAACTGGGACTCTAAACCTTATCCAAGAATCAACAAAAACAATATGACAATGAATTTTATAAATCTGTTTCCCATGCAAGCCGAAATCAGCTTGATAATCATACTGCTCATTGTATTGGTTACCGACCTGGTATGCAAGGCTCCTGCACATAAACCTCTTCAGGTAACAGCTTGCGGACTATTGGTGCTGCACATTGTTCTGAACCTTGTCCCTACCCCCGGAGAAGCCTTCGGAGGCATGTATCATAACACTCCTATGACTTCGGCAGTAAAGACACTACTCTCGGCAGGTACCCTGCTGGTATTTCTTCAAGCAGATACTTGGCTGTCACGCCCGGATACGCGCCACAAAGCAGGAGAATTCTACCTGCTCACACTGGCTACTCTGACAGGTATGTTCTTTATGGTCAGCGCCGGCAGTTTCCTGCTTTTCTATGTAGGACTGGAACTGGCCAGCATCCCGATGGCCTGTCTGGTAGCTTTCGACAAATATCGCCATCAAAGTGCCGAAGCCGGAGCCAAGTTTATCCTGAGTTCCATGTTCTCGTCAGCATTGATGCTCTACGGCTTGTCGCTTATCTACGGCACCTGCGGCACAATGTATTTTGCAGACATCATCAATTCTATCGCAGGAACACCGCTGCAAATTCTCGCCATGGTATTCTTCTTTGCCGGACTTGGTTTCAAGTTGAGCCTTGTACCTTTCCACATGTGGACACCAGACACCTACCAGGGAGCTCCAACTCCTGTAAGCGGATACTTGTCAGTCATCTCCAAAGGAGCAGCAGCCTTCACCTTGATGAACATCTTGCTGCGTGTATTCACTCCTATGATTGAACAATGGAGCCTACTGATTGAAGTAGTCATCGTTATCACTATCACAATAGCCAATATCTTTGCTATCTTGCAAAGCAACTTGAAACGATTTATGGCTTACAGCAGTATCTCACAGGCCGGATATATCTTGCTGGCTGTCTTGGGAGCATCTACTCAAGGAATGGCTTCACTGGTGTATTATGTGGTAGTATACATCGTGGCCAACTTGGCAATTTTCGGTGTCATCGGAACCATAGAGCAGCATAACCAGGGAAAGGTAGACCGCGACTCTTACAACGGGCTATACCATACCAACCCTCGCCTGACTTTCGTGATGACTTTGGCCTTGTTCTCACTGGCTGGTATTCCTCCATTTGCCGGATTCTTCTCCAAGTTCTTTGTCTTTGCCTCGGCTTTCCAAGCCGGACATTGGCTGGTGGTCTTCCTGGCATTGGTCAATACCATCATTTCACTTTATTATTATCTGCTGATTGTAAAGGCAATATACATCACTCCAAACGAACAGCCTCTACCTACTTTCCGTAGCAGCATGCTTACTCGCATCTCGCTGGGCATCTGTTTGGCTGGCATCATCTTACTGGGACTTTGCAGTGGAGTATATACCTTACTACAAGATATAGCTACTCTGTAACAGGCTTATCCATTCAGATAGACGAAAGGCTGGATTTCTCTTTTCAGAAAGTCCAGCCTTTCATATTTTTACAACTTTCCTTTACTTACACCTTATTCATCCTATTATTTTCTTTAAACACCATATATAAGTTTTTGTAAGCATAAAAGATAAACTAGACTCAAAATTCAGCAATTATATCCTAACAATAGATTTCCATTTACACTAGTTTATAACACCCTATTCACTTACATACATCTTGAACATTTACCTCAATAGGAGTCCCAATACAGCCATTAGGTACTTGTATATTTATAAGAGAACAAATAGTAGGTGCAATATCGGTAATATTCACAGACTTAGTTGTATGTCCTTTACAAACATTCCATCCCATAAAAATAAGTGGTATATGACTATCATAAGGATTCCACACACCATGATCTGTACCTCCTATATTATCCAACGTATCAATATTGTAATAGCCAGGCTGCAATATCAATTGAATATCACCACTACGATGCCAGTTATACCCATTTACAACACGTTCTACTATATGATTAGGAACAGATGATTCCTTCAGTTTATTCATATCAAGAACATATGCAAAACATTGATTTTTCTTTAAAAAACTTATAGCCTTAAACCTTACCTCTTCACAATCCAATCCTCGTCTTGATATTTCTTCATTATTTATGAACACCTGATAATTGAGAATATCCTTAACGAACTCAATTTCTGTTCTAAATGTCTTTTTCAGAAAAGCCTCCAACCTCTTTTTTGTTTCAGGCAATACCCATCCACCTGCCGGCAGTCGGTTAGTCTGCATAAACGTAAAATTATGAGTGGCAGCATGATCGGCTGTAAGAAATAACAGATAATTTCCTTTACCTACTTTGTCATCCAATACACCAAAGAACTCCTCCAAATCCTTATCAAGTCTGAGGTATGTATCTTCTGTTTCTATCGCATACGTACCAAACTGATGCCCGATATAATCTGTAGAAGATAAACTGACTGTAAGCAAATCCGTAGTACCTTCTTGCCCCATTTTTTCAGCTTTCACAGCTTCTTCTGCCATTTTGAGAGTAAGTGTATTTCCATAAGGAGACGTTCTTATAATTTTATACCCAGAATCGGAAAATATAGAAGAAGTTTTTATAGGAAAAACAGGAGCATTCCCTTTAACAAGAGGTTTTTCAAATTTATTATCGTCAGAAGAACTCTCCTCATAAGTTTCTATAGGATACAACGTACTCCAATCTTGCATAAGCATCTTATAAGGAAGTTTCCTTTGATTGAATTCTTTCACCCACTCAGGCAATCTGTCCATATAATACGAACTAGTAACAAAGTTTCCAGTCTCATCATCAAACCAATAAGCAGCATCAGGAGTATGGCCCGCTGGAAGTATTGAAGCACGATCTTTCAAAGATATACCTATCACTTTCGACCTAAAATTCGTAGCAAGTTTCAATTCATCCCCGATTGTCGTTACTAGTAAATTCCTTGGTGACATCTGTCCAGCCTTACTTGCTGTCCCTACACTTCTGACAGTCCCATCATCTGTACAATAGACCCTTTTACCGTTTTTATAAAATTCATTTCCAGCAATGCCATGAATCGATGGAACAGAACCTGTGTAAATAGACGTATGACCTATAGCCGTTATTGTGGGTATATAATTCAGCTGCGCATTATCACAACAGAAACCATCATTTAAAAGACGCTTGAAGCCTCCTTTTCCAAAGCGTTCACCAAAACGATGCAAATAATCCCATCTCATTTGGTCAACCACAATTCCCACTATCAATTTAGGACGTGAAGTTAAAGCCTGTCCTATTACACCAGTCACTCCATAGAGTATTATAATCAAAGCCAATATTATTTTCCGTTTCATTACTTTTTTATATTTTGCTTATTTGAAAGAAGCCGTTATTTCTTTACAAAATCAATTGGATACATTATCTCATTGATTACCTTGCCTGCAGCCAACCTTATCCACGACTTAAATTCACGCCTTCCTTCTGTAAGTTCAATCACTCGTGCGCCATTACCACCAGGTATATCATGATACACTGTTTTCCCTCCTGTAAACCGTCCATAACCCAGCAATATATTATTCCAATTGACTACATAATCATTCACATGGTCATGCCCTACAAATGTAGCCATCACATCCTGCTGCTCCAACATTGCAGCATAAAGCCCAGTATTGATTTTAGGAGCACATGCTTCTTCTTTTCTTGTTCCAATAAGAAGAGCATTTTCATTTCGTGAAGCCTCATTGTATTCAGGAAATGGAATATGGAAAAACGCTAAAGCAGGAAGTGGACAACCATTATGACTATCAACGATTTTTTTACTTTCCTTACGATACCACTCTACTTGATCTGATTCAATCCAACCATAACCTTTTACAGATTTCAAAGGAGAGTAAGAATTACTATCTAGGAAATACAACACAGCCGCTATACTATCTGTATAAGCCGATTTTAGAGAAAGGATATAATTAGTTACTCCAGAGATACCATCAGTTGTTGATGTTAGATTGTTAGGTTTACCCTTTAGATATTCAGACAACTGATGACGCGTCATATCAAACTCATCATCGTGGTTGCCCCATGTCACCGCAAAAGGAATATTGCGCATCACAGTAGGCTGAAGAGCTTTATCCAATGCCTCTGATGCAGGACTACCATATACTACATCACCTGTAAAAACCACCAAATCAGGATTTTCACAATCAAGAATTTCATTCATTCTCTCTTCCGCCTCCTTACTGGCATCATTACCTGGTGTCCAGTGAACATCAGTAAATTGCACTATTTTAAATTTCTTTTCCTTATTGAAAGTCAATGTCTGAGCACTTATTCCCAATGCACTCAAAAGCAATACAATTGTAAAAAATAATCTAATATTCATATCGTTTATTTTTAGTTATCAATCATTTTCTCCACCATGTTACAGAATATATATTATCATTTCCATCAAACTGAGCATCAATAGCCGCTTTTACATTTTCCGGATTATTATTATATTCACTTTGAGGATACATCCATCTATTGGGTAACAACACCCCTTCCGCACGTTTCAATGTTGGATATCCTGTTCTCAGAGCTTCAATGTATGTCAACCAAAGCCTTCCTTGCAGGAATGATGGTATATATTTCTGTATAATGATCCGTTCTATTTTTTCTTCCACTTTAAGATCAGGTTTCAAAGCTACATTATCACGATTCAAGTATTCTTCTGCATCATCAACAGTAAGATAAGACCCTACTTGAGGAGCATATCTACTATAAAAATCAAAAGAGGCTTTTACAGCAGAATTGTAATAAATCTGGGCATTCCCAGTTAACCATCCTCTCACGATAGCTTCTGCAATAGTCAATTGCTGCTCTGAATACCCTAACAAAATCATCGGCTCATTAGTCGGAGTTTTATAATAACGGTCTGCTGGCTTGGAGCAATCTCCCCTTGTTGCCTTATCATTAACTTCACTGTACGGCACTGAAGGATCGCCTCCATCATAAGCGGTAAAATCATCTACAGTCTTTCCAGCCTTCAGAGAATTAGGAGTTCGGGTAGCTATGGCAAAAAGACGAGGGTCCTTCCTCTCGGCAAGAAGCTTAACATATGTTTCATCCATATAAAGACCAGAGCCAAAATCACTATCATTAAAGAATGGATATCTGTTACCCTCTTGATCGATATATTTCAGCTGTCCGTCATCCTCTGCACTTTCCATCAATATCCCTTCATCCACAATATCAGCGAATGTCTTTTTTATATTAATGTTTCCTACATATTCCTTGTCCGATAGAGCCATCAGTATACGTAAACGATAGCTATTGACCAGTTTTCTCCATTTCAACAAATCACCATTATAAATAATGTCACCCAATATTTTCCCCTCCGACTGTGAAAGGATTTCTGAAGCTTCCGCCAATTCCATGAGAATACCTTCAAGCACTTGCTCCTGTGTATCATAGGAAGGTGTATATATCTTATCTGTTTCTCCTTTTAAAGATTGAGAATATGGAATATCACCAAAACGCATAGTGAGATGAAAAAAATAATTTGCTCTAAAGAATTTAGTCAATGCTTCATAAGGACTGTCATCGGCGGCAATCTCCTGCAATTTTGAAATATTCGTCATATAATCATACATATCAAAATCACCTCTAGACCATTTAAACACCTGCTCAGCACTTTCTCCATCAGTTTGAACCACTTGTTTAACTGCGAATGCCGGACTTTTTTCCGACTGATTAAATGCATTGTAAGCTATACCTGTGAACAAAAGTTGCGGTTGTCCGTTCATCGTAATAGGATTATTAGGGTCTTCATTAAGTTCTATCAAATCAATACAAGAAGTATTGGTGAAAGCTACAGCCATAAACAGCGCTGTACCGACAATAAAATTTCGTTTCATATATTCAGCCATTCCATTAAAAAGTAATATTCGCACTAGCTCCTACATATCTTGCCGAAGGGTCTTGCAAGTCAGCATCTCCTTTTCCAAAGTCAGGATCTAAATATGGAGTTTTCTTTAATACCATCAGATTATTACCATAAAGAGTGACCTCAAGCGACTTAATCCACTTATTTGAAATCATATGACTGAAATCATAGGTTACTGCCACTCTTCTTAGCTTTAGGAATGATTTACTGAAAGCATTTGCGTACAGCTTACTTTCAGATGTTTTCACTACTGCTTCATAAGGATAATTTTGGCACCATTCCTGGTATCCCACGGCTATTTCATTTTTTTTGTATTTTCGTGTATCGCTAATAATATTGCCATCCATATCATATTTCACTTCACCACTTACAACATTTACTCCTTGAGGAATGAATACAGGAGAACCTTTATCATATTCAGCCTGTCTGTACTGTGTCGAATTAGGATGCTTACCTCCCCACCACATCTTTTGTGTAGTAGTAGAAATCATTGTTCCACCTATTGCTCCGTCAAGATCTATATTTACAATAAAATGATGAAACTTTAATTTATTCTGTAACCCATATCTAACGTCTGGGTCCATATTGCCAATATGAGTTTTAAATGCACTTTTCCTAGGCATCCCGTTTTGGTCAAGTATCAACAATCCATCAGGAGTCTTCTCCCACTCTATATCGTATATGGCATCAGCACGATCTCCCACCTTCAAGTCACCAAACTTATTCTGCCCATTGTATATGGTAGTCAACTTACGCACGTTTGTACTCCAATTTGTAGAGATATCCCATACAAAGTCCTTGTTCTTTATCGGTGTAGCAGAAAGAATAAGTTCGGCACCATTGGTTGTATATTCGTTACCATTTACATATCTGCTGGTGAATCCTGAAGCATTAGACACCGGCAACTGGATAATATTGTTCTTATCAATCATATGATAATAGGTAATATCCAAGCCTATTCGATTTCTCATAAAAGAGGTGGACAACCCCACTTCGTATGAAATTGTTTTTTGAGGCAATATATTGGAATTAACCAGCATAGAGGGGTAATTGAACGACGGACTGTTTCCATATCTCAATCCTTCAGAATATGTAGCATAGACCGAATAAGGGTCCAAATCGCTTGAAACCTGTGCCCAAGCACCATTTAACTTAAGATAATCTATCCATTTAGGAAGTCTTATATATTGATTTACCATAGTACTTAAGGATACTGATGGATAGAAATAAGAGTTATTCCCTTTTATCATGGTTGAGGTCCAGTCATTGCGACCTGTAAAGGTAAGGAATAACGATTCAAACAAATCAAGGTTTACAGACGCATATATACTCTTGATTGCTTTCTCATTCAAAGAATTGGACGCCTTTACAGGGTTCATACTATTGCCAAGATTAAACACGCCAGGAATTATGAGACCATCGGTAGACTGGTGTTGACGCTTTATCTGTCTATAATATACAGAAGAACCGGCATTGACTGCAAGCGCATAATCTCTACTAAATGCTTTTGTATAATTCAATAACATATCTGCATTAATATCCAACTGATCTGTATTCCACGTTTTGTAGTCACCATTACGAGAATCACCATAGTTCATATACGATTTAGGAGATTCCAAATCTTCAAAAATACTCTCCAACCTTGCAGCAGCACGACCTTGCACACTTAATCCTGAAGTAATGTCCCAATTCAACTTAACCTGCCCGTTCATTACATTTCTATCATGCTTCTGATTTAACTCATAGGCAGAAAAGTATGGATTATTATACCATGCATAATTATAATTTGCCTGATGTACCCCTTCTGAATCTGGCCGCCAATGGTGCTTGGACAGTTCCTTTCCATCTACATCATTCCCCATCCACAACAAAATAGTATACATATGATTCTTAGGGCCATACCCATATCGAGGGTAATTGGGAGAATAAACCTTGTTATATGACAGATTACCCGATAAGGTTACATTATCGCTAAGATAATACATACTATTAAAATTGAGTCCTCCTGTATATACGGAAGTATTGGGAACCTGTCCTTTTTGCATAGAGAAATCACCATTGAAATTAAAATTGGACTTCTTCGATTTTGAAGCTACCGAAAATGTAGCTTTGGTGATAATACCCGTTTGCAGAAAATCCTCAAGGTTATTATGCGATTTCCATGGAATAGCCACCCGCTCATATTTTTCACGATTGTCAAACTCTGTGCCTTTTACGTCACCATACCAAGGTATAACTTCCCCCGTTTCCTTATTGCGAATAGGACTATTCCATTGCGGTACCAATCTTCCATCAAAAGCAGGTCCCCAAGTCATATCACCATCCGAAATACCTCCATCAGCCCCATCCCAAAATTCATATTTACCATGCGAACCTGAACCAAACTGATTTTGCGTCTTTGGGAAAACTGTAAACCCGGCAGTAACCATGCTAGACAATCCTGCAGTCACTGTAAGTCCATCTTTATCTGCTAATTTTGTCGTAATCAAGATAGCTCCATCTTTACCTCTAGATCCATACAATGCTGCCGCTGCAGTTCCTTTAAGAACATTGATACTTTGGATATTCTCTGGTGATACATCAAACAAATCAGACTCTACAGGAATACCATCAATCACCATCAATGGTGCCTTACCTCTCAGAGTGAAACTTGGAGCCTGAAAAATCCCGGTAGGATTTGTAACCGTAAGTCCCGCAATCTGCCCTGAAAGTGCATTGCCTACATTTACCGTACCCGGCTGATCAAGAGCTTCCGTATTTACCTGCTGAGTAGTATATCCTATTTTCTTTTTCTGTTGCTTTATTCCTATAGCTGTCACTACAATTTCATCTATAGCCTGTACATTGTCTGTCATTTCTATATTTATCTCCGAGGCACGGACTACTTTCTTTTCTATTGAATTATATCCCATATAAGAAAAGACAAGTATCCCATCTTTGGGGACTTCCAGCTCATACCTCCCATCTATATCGGTCACTGTTCCGATATTGGTACCTTTTACCATAACCGCTGCACCGATGACAACCCCATCCTTATCACAAACAATTCCTTTTACCTTAAAATTCTGAGCCATAGCAGACATACTTCCTAAAAGACATAAAGTTGCCAGGCATAACTTAAACTTCATACCTACTAATAAATATTTTTAACATTAATATTGCGAAATATTTGTAAAAGAGCCTCCGGATTTTTACGATTTTCATTAAGAACCTGCTCCAACGACTGGGTATCGGAGTCGATTGCAGCTAACGAAGCTTTTAATACATGACAAAATTGTTTTCCTGAATCTTCCTTAGACAATACATTCTTCTTTACTGCCTTTTTCAAGGATTTTTCGATACTCATCACTGCATTGAAGATATCAGGTTTGCGAATAACTGTTCGTCGCGTAGGGTCTCCTGGGACAACCTCTTCTTTTGCAATGTAAGCATCCTTAAACAACTCATAATAATAAGCTACTTCTTTACCAAACTTCGTTGTACCAGAAATAGACTCTAAATCTTCAGAAGTCGGTTCTTCTTGCGCCATCATAAACTCCCACTGATGCGATATAGCTGCAATTTCTATTTCAGACTCTTGCCTGTTATTGTTTTCATAATTGTCGGCACATAAACCGGACACATTGAACAACGAAAGTGCAAATGCAAAAATTAAAGTTTTTTTCATACAATCATTCTTGTTTTAATTCTTGCGCAAAAATAGATTTGGCCTATTACCCCAAAATTTCAATCCTATTAAATAATAATTTCAAACTGTTCGCTACACAATAATTCGTCATTTAAAGAGTA
>JARIAN010000156.1 GCA_029257865.1 Phocaeicola sp. | reverse complement strand
GGCGCAGTTTAAATATTCCGTGGGAAACCTATCATTCCTAACCAAATATTTTACATACCCGATACAAGAAGAATGGGATATCAGCAATACCATGTAGCTGAGCCCTGAATCCTTTGATTTTAGAGTTCAGTGATTCTGCCGCAGCATTGGTTGACCTGTTCAGGAAGTAGTTCAATACATATTGTTCTTTTCCCTTGATTGCATCCCTTGCCGCTTTTACTTCCCTGAGTGTACAGTCGCAGACCTCTTTATACCACTCATGCAGTTCCTTTTCAGCCTCCTCTCGTGATATTTTCTTCTTGAAGATTGAACGCACCTTGCAGATGAGTGAGTATGCTTCCTTCATCTGTGGATATTCTTCAAATAAAATTTTGGCCCTTTCCTTCTTACTGTTCCCCCACTTGTCGCCAGACTGTGCAAGCATGTTTCTGGAGCGTGTAAGTATTTCCACCTTAGTTTCACCATTGGCAAGCAATGCAGGTGTGTATTTCTGTTTGCGTATACGTTTACGACCTCTGTTCTCTTTCTTGCTCTTAGGATGATTCCTGCGATAATATGCCCTTTGTTTTGCCTTGCGCTCTTCTTTCTTGGCAAAGGCGGCAGATTCCTTCTTGCTCTCGGTAACAGCAAGGCGTTTGAATCTCAAACGCATTTCTTCAAGTCCTTCACATAAACGTTGTACAATGTGAAAGCAATCAATAACGATGGTTGCTTTGGGAAAGCACTGTTTTGCGATATTGAACATTGAATCACTGAAGTCCATTGTTATCTCTGTAACCTTTTCCCGCTCAGACTCAGGAATATTCTTCAATACAGAGGACACAACATCAGCCTTCGTTCCTTTGACTATGGCGATGACAGTGCCTTTCTTTCCATGACCTGCCTTGTTTGACAAGATTGTGTATACTTCATTACAAAGGCTGGTTTCATCAATGCTACAGCTTGTTCCAAGGTTATCGGCCAGCAGAACCCAGTCTGTAGCATGTTCCTTTTGAGACCACGTTTCAAAGTCGCTCAGATGATGCTTGTAGTAGCGTTCTACTTCACTGCCCTTGATATGAAAGAATTTTGCCAATGACTCCGCTGTCAACGGAAGAGTATCCATCGCCATCTTTAAAAAAAAGCCCGAATTCAACGGACACCTTAGTACCGTCTGATGTAAGCGGATACTGATTCAGGATTATGTTTCTGTTGTCTGCGTCAAGATAACGCCTGCGCCTTACATGCAGCAAAACCTTTCGGTTGCGTATAGGATAATCTTTGATGACTGTGACTTCTGTAAAGCCGTTGGGCTTCAGACCTAAATCCTTCACTGTACGATTGTCACGTTCGTCAAGATAGATATTAAGGACACTTTTGTATAAAACATCAGCCTGGGCGGTACCGGTATTGGACTCTTCCTTGATGTTTACTACTTCAAACCAGTCAATCATTCCTTCGGGAAGAAAGAAACTTATTATAAAGTCGCTATTGATATTTGATGATTTCTTTTCCATGAGGATAAAGATACGAATTTTATTTTCATCTATCAG
>JARIAN010000125.1 GCA_029257865.1 Phocaeicola sp. | reverse complement strand
ATCAATCACATTGGATAAAAGAGCATCAAATTGCTCCATGATTGAAAATATTCCGCCAAAAGGGGTGATTTTCTCCGATTTTATTTGTACTTTAGCCATGTCAGATGAAGATTTGTTTGGTTTTTTTTTGCAACACTAAGTTAAGTGAATCTTCTGACATGACAAAGTACTGGGCAATATATTATTACTCAGTACTTTAATTTATTTTTTTTGAAATGTGTTGCGGATTTAAGAGCTTTAATGGCATTAGCTTATATACAATTTGTTATAAAACAAAAATTATGAGTTATATTATTTTTATATACTTGTTTCGATATACTACGCTACTAAAAACACCAACGGCTATGTTAAAATAAAGCAGTAAGAGTCAAGATTGAGACGTTTCTCAACCTTGATATAATTTTTTATAAAGAAATGGTTAAGAAGGAAATGAATGATTATATAATCAGAAGAGAGTAATTATTAGATGTTAAACTTAAAACTTAGCATTATGGAACCACCAATATTAAATTAGTTACAAATACCTTAAGAGACACCACTTATTAGTAAAGTTCTGAAAATATCATAAAAATATAGATACTTTATTTTATAAAATAGGTTATGAATTAATTTGATATATTATACAATGATATAACATCAATTTCAGAGCATCTCCTAATTATTATCATTTAATTTAAATATTAATTTTATGAGAAGAAATATATTATTAAGTATTATAACATTTCTATCTTTATGTTATATTATAACTTCTTGCTCTACTGACAACACTGATTTACAACTATTAGAAGAGCAATATAAAACAAAGCCTACTTTGAATAAGGAAACATCTGAATTTAAATCTGCATTTATTTCTGTACTTAACTCTAATAAATCAAGAGTTTCAAATAAAGAGATTGAGTTTTCAAACGAACAAATAGATATTCTTAAAGACAAAAGCTTAAAATTGTTTAAGTCTCATGGGGTTTCTAAAAAGGAGTTAAACAAGTATGGAATAAAAAGCGATGAGCATCTAATTTTAAGTGCTACCATATTTACTGCATTAATGGAAAACCCTTCCCTTTCACAAAATTTAAAAACTAGAAGTGAAAATGACGAAACATGTTAGGATGGTGCAAGTATTTCAGACTGCCTATTAAGAGCTACTGGAATACATGAAATAATAACAGGATGCTTAACAAAAAAAGCTATTCTAAAAATAGTGGGAAAATATATTCCATATATAGGATGGGCAAGTGCTGTGGCAGATTTTGCAAATTGTATGGGATGGGTTGATTGGTGGTAACATTAACATTATATTTTACTATGGATGAAAAAAAAACATTAATACGTAATATCATTATTTATATAATAGGAATATTTATAATGATTCATGATTATGTAATGACAGATATTAATATAAAAACCGAGCAACATCTTACGTATGTAGCTGTACTTTATATCATACTATTTGCAGCATTTATAGATTTCTTTGAATTTATTAAAAATAAAAAGAAATATACTGTAAATAGAATTGAATACTATAGGTTATTCTTTGCATTTATATATACTTTAACTTTTATGTACAATATATTCATTGTCTAACCAAAACAATATAGTTGATATATTATAAATAGGGTATTGTAAACCAATGCCCTGTTTGCTTTTCCTAAAATATATAAATATATGAAAAATATCATAATCACAACTATACTTTTCCTTTTTTCATGCTCATCTGGCAACTTAAAGGATGATTATATAAAACTCAAGTCTAAAGATATTATTATACCAAATTACAAAAGTGTAATTCTCAATGGTAAAGATACTTTATTTCCAAAGATATTAGATACCAAACTTAAGTTAGTTATTTTTTGTGATTCCACCAAATGCAATAGCTGTGCAATAGATGATTTATATGGTTGGAAAGAGGTTATTAGCAATACTAAGGACTTTAAGGATTTAAGTTATTATTTTATTTTTAATTGTAAAAGTAATGAAATACAAAAAGTTGATTCTATAATACATACAACTTTTTTTAATTACCCAATAATATTCGATCACTTAGGAGAGTTTTCAAGAATGAATAAACACATTCCTAAAAATGATTTATTTCATACTTTCTTGTTAGAACATAGCAATGTAATTATGATTGGTAATCCTCGTATGAACATTAAAACTATGGATTTGTTCAAAAAGACCTTGATAAAGTATTCTAAAATTTGCAATAATCAATAAACAAAACAATTATTTTTATGGAATAACAAACAATTAATTTGATTGTAGATATATTATTTTTTACAATTTTATTATCTCTATTTGTAACTTCTTATATAACAATTGCAAAATAAATGCGATTAACTAATGACAAAAAAACAAAAGTAGCCTTTATTTTTATTGGGATAGTTAATACCATTGCTTTAATGGCATTAGCTTATATACAATTTGTTATAAAACAAAAATTATGAGTTATATTAATTTTATGTATTCTAATAATAGGTGTTTCAATGTATTACATTACTAAAAGCAACAACGGAAATGTTAAAATAAAGTGTAAAGAATCAAGGTTAAGAATCTTCTCAACCTTGATGTAATTTTTTATATACAAGAAATTTCTATTGATAAATATTAAAATGAATTAGTTCTTATTTTTATTCTTTATGAAGAAATGGATTATCATATTTTCTGTTATTATATCTGTATGTGGAACAATAATATACTTCAGTCTTCCACCTCTTCCGCCTGAGGCAAAAGGAAACCGTATAAACCTGTGGGCTGTACTATTACACTATCGTTTTATAGATTGTGACAATCAGAAACAGGAAGCAACTCGATTCCTAATAGACAACATGCCTTACCATCGAGGAAAAGGGAGGTTAATATATGTTCCGGAAGAAATGGAGCAATGGAGAAAAGAAGCAGATAGTATATATGCTTCAGTGAAACTTTCAGGTATGGAAGAAAAGGACTGGCAAGATAGTCTGAAAAGATTAAGGACGAAACGTCAAGAATTACTGAAAGACTCTGTTATGGAAGAGGCAATAACAGACTATGAATGGTTTGAGGATATTCAAAGTATTTCATATCAATTTTTGATTAATCATATAGACAATGCGTTTAGAATGTGGAATAGGTCGGTGTTTGCCAGAAATCTTACATTTGATGAATTTAAGGAATACATACTACCATATCGCTCGGTTGCGGAATATGGTTTCAACGTTTCCGGTAATGAATGGCAAAAATGGTTCGGAAAGTATGTACCTGTAGATGGAACGGCTACTTTAAGGGAAGCAGTTAAAGGATACAATCAGGCTGCAAACTATATACAGGGAATAAACGGAAGGAACAAACGGAATGTACCGGCAGGACAATTCGACTTTTATGCCAGTGGAAAACTGGATTGTGTGGATATAGCCCATTATGGGTGTAATATACTTCGGGCATGTGGTCTGCCGGTATCGGTGGAATTCAACATGAGTTATCTTTCACTACCCGGACGACACTACCATTGTAATGTATGGTACGATGCTAAAGGAGAATGGCGTACATTTAACCCTCAAAGTGTATTGCCGGGAGACAAAGACTGGGCGTTCAGTCAAGTAACAAATGTGTATCGTATGACTTATGGAATACGGAAAAATACACCATATTTTTTGAAGAAACAAGGAGAACATGTACCTAAACTATTGGATGACCCTTGTATAGAAGATGTAACATCAAACTTACGGGAAACAGTTTCAATCTCTTTACGTTGCAATGTTCCTAAAATCAATAACCTTGCCTATCTAGCAACATTTCATAAAGAAAGTGGTGGGCTGATAGCTGTTACATGGGGAGTTAAAGAAGAAACATCCGATTTGATTAAGTTCAAGTACGTAATACCTGATATACTTTACTTTCCAGTATATTATACAACGGAAGGAGCAAAACCAGCAGGAACTCCTTTCTATGTCAAAATACAGAAAGGGAACATAAGAATTCATACATTACCCAATATAGAAGCAAACGTAAACGAACGAGAAGCACTTATATTGCAGCGAAAATATCCTCGTAAACCCAACATGATAAATGTGGCAAACGAACTGGTAGGCAGTTGTGTTTTGGGAGCAAACAAGAAAGACTTCAGTGATGCGGTAGTGTTGTATGAAGTAAAGGAACCTCCGACTCCATATTTTTTAGATTATAAATTAAACAGAACGGGACGATTCAGATATTATCGTTTTCAATCTCCCAAAGAACATCCAAAAGCTAATATCTCTATGCTGGAATGGATTGTATCTTCAAAAAGAGGCTACGAAAATGTATTACCTGCCACAAAACCTGACATACTATATCCTACAGACACGGTTAATATAGTGAAAGAAAAGAGCTATATGAAGCTATTGGATGCACCATGGAAGGACATGATACGTAAAGCTGAATATGATGGAAACAGAAAAACTGCTCCTGGAGCTTACCCCAATATTACATTATGGCTGAAGAAACCACAAATTGTTTCAAATATACGATTTACTCCTTTAAATGCCGATAACGGTATACGTAGTGGTGAATTATATGAATTACATTACTGGGGTAAAGATGGATGGGTATCTGCTGGAAAAGTCAAAGCCGATTATGAATACGTGATATTCAATAATGTACCTAAAAACAAATTATACTGGTTGGAGAATCTGACTTCAGGAAGAGAAGAAATGCCGTTTATGATTATTGATGGGAAACAAAAGTTTTTGTATGGTGATATAATAGAATAATATTTTTTAGAACATGACAAAAATTTGAATACATCGAATTTGGGTGTGTATGTCGGTCGTAAATGGGGATATCCGATTCCGTAATAATTTTCATTATTCAGAACGGATATTTCCATTTTTCTTATCATTAAAATTAGTACATAGGGTTCACTGAAAAATACTTTTCTTAAAATATTATACTCTTGTCAAAAGAGCGTATTTAAAATGGGGATATCCGATTCTGTAATAATTTTCATTATTTTGAACGGATATTTCCATTTTTCTTAT
>JARIAN010000084.1 GCA_029257865.1 Phocaeicola sp. | reverse complement strand
CTATGCGATTATCATTTCTATCGCTTTTCAGACTTCCTTTTCAAAAGGTTTGCGTATATTTACACTTAGATTGAAGTGATGACGGGAGTCATGAAACAACCGGATTTCACTCTATGACCAACTAAATAACTGAAAATGAAAGAAGACATGACTTTATCTTGTGTGGACTGTGGCACACAGAACTGTAAATTTAAGGACCGTACCTATCCTGATTTCTGCCTGACTACCAACCTGAAGGAGGAGGACAAGGAATGGGCTATGGAGAAATACGATGAGGCGCGCAACAAGGAGATTATGATTGCCAGTGCGGAGGTGGAATATGAGGGCTACTGCCAATGGAGCCGGGTGCAGGAGATTATGGAGTTTGCCCGTAAAATCAAAGCGCACCGTATTGGTATTGCCAACTGTATCGGCCTCATCAATGAAGCGCGTATCTTTGCCAAAATACTCAGGGCGAATGGATTTGAACCTTATGCCGTTATCTGCAAGGTAGCGGGACAGGCCAAAACATCGGTGGGGATTCCGGAGAAGTGTGAAAACATCGGTCCGGCTATGTGCAACCCCATCTTGCAGGCACGGCTGCTGAATGAGGCGCATACCGACCTTAATGTGGTTATCGGACTCTGTGTGGGGCACGACAGCCTTTTCTATAAATACTCGGAGGCTTATGTCACTACACTGGTCACCAAAGACCGGGTTACCGGTAATAATCCGGCGGCAGCTCTCTATACTGCCCACTCTTATTATCACAAGAAGTTTTTCCCTAATGCTCCTAAACCGACTTTCAAACCGAAAGAGGATACGGATAAATAAATTTTTAAAGTAACAAAAAACGCATAAACCACCTTCGGATAACAAAAAAGAAGGTTTTTAAAGAGAAAAAAGAAACTATCTTGCCACAGAATAAGAATATTTTGTAAGTTTGTAAAAAGAATAGTGCAATCTCCGGCATAGGAAGAGCGTTTCTATGAATTACAGAGATGTCATTTTATGACTATTACAGATACTACCGAATCCCTTATCGGATTAGATATCATCTGCAACATGCGAGTATATATGTATTAATCAGATATATACGGAAAGTATATACAGGAACAAAATTAAAGATTTATGAAAGTAGGATTATTTATCCCCTGTTACATTAATGCTGTGTATCCAGAAGTAGGTGTTGCATCGTATAAATTATTGAAACATGTGGGCGTAGATGTAGATTATCCACTAGACCAGACTTGCTGCGGACAGCCTATGGCTAATGCAGGTTTTGAAGATAAAGCCGCCGACCTGGCCTTACGGATGGAAGAGTTGTTTAGCAAATACGACTATGTAGTCGGTCCGTCTGCCAGTTGCGTGGCCTTCGTCAAAGAGAACCATCCACATATATTAGAGAAACGAAACCACAAATGCATGAACAGCGAAAAGATATATGACATCTGCGAGTTTATTCATGATGTGGTGAAACCAAAGTCTTTATCGGCCGTCTTCCCTCACAAGGTAAGCATACACAACAGTTGCCACGGAGTTCGTGAACTACATCTTTCTTCGCCGAGCGAAAGAAATATTCCATATTATTCCAAATTGAGAGATTTATTGTCATTGGTCAAAGGTATTGAGGTATTCGAGCCTAAACGGGTGGACGAATGTTGCGGATTTGGAGGAATGTTCTCCATTGAAGAGCCGGAAGTTTCCGCCTGCATGGGGCACGACAAGGTGATGGACCACATGAGCACCGGAGCAGAATACATCACAGGGGCTGACAGTTCTTGCCTGATGCACATGGAAGGGGTAATCAAATGCGAGCATCTCCCTATCAAGACCATTCATATTGTACAAATATTAGCAGCAGGACTATGAGCACAAAACATTCTTTAGCAGCTGCCCGCTTTCTGGAAAATAAGGAAAACGAAATCTGGCACGACAACACCCTTTGGATGGTGCGCGCCAAACGTGATATCATGAGCCGTTCACTCCCTGAATGGGAGCAGCTGCGTGAACTGGCTTCACAAATCAAACTGTATTCAAACAGTCATCTGGATACCCTTCTGGAAGAATTCGAGAAAAATGCACTGGCCAACGGCGCCATCGTTCACTGGGCGAAAGACGCCAAGGAACATAATGAAATCGTTTACCAGATTATGCAGGAACATCATGCACATAATTTGGTGAAAAGCAAATCTATGCTTACCGAAGAATGTGGCATGAACGAGTTTCTTATAGAAAAAGGAATAGATGTGGTGGAAAGTGACTTGGGTGAACGTATCTTGCAATTGATGCATCTGCCACCCAGCCACATCGTATTGCCGGCCATCCATATCAAGCGTGAACAAATCAGTGAAATGATGGAACGCGAAATGGGTACCGAAAAGGGAAATGTAGACCCTACTTATCTTACTCATGCCGCCCGAAGAAGTCTGCGCGAAAATTTCCTTCATGCCGAAGTAGCTATGACGGGCGCCAATTTTGCAGTAGCCTCAACAGGTGAAATCGTAGTATGTACCAACGAAGGAAATGCAGACATGGCCACTTCCTTCCCTAAGGTATATATCGCCACAATGGGTATGGAGAAAATTGTCCCTAACCTGGAATCGCTGGGAGTATTTACCCGACTGCTGGCACGTTCCGGCACCGGACAGCCCATTACTGCCTACACCTCACATTACCGCCGCCCTACCGAAGGACAGGAGTTTCATATCATCATTGTAGATAATGGCAGAAGCGATATTCTGGCCAACAAAGACCATATCCGTTCGCTGAACTGCATCCGTTGTGGAGAATGTATGAACACTTGTCCGGTTTACCGCAGAAGTGGAGGATACTCATATACTTATTTCATACCCGGACCTATCGGCATCAACTTAGGAATGCTCCGCGATCCGAAAAAATATTCAGACAACGTGTCGGCCTGTTCGTTGTGCCTGTCCTGCTCCAATGTCTGCCCGGTCAAAGTAGACTTGGGAGAGCAGATATATCGTTGGCGGCAGGAGTTGGACAAACTAGGAAAGGCCAACAAAGAGAAGAAAACCATGTCAAACGGGATGAAGTATCTGATGGAGCGTCCGGCTTTATTCAATGCTGCGTTGAAATTTGCCCCTATAGCCAACCATCTGCCTAGGTTTATGGTGTACAACAGTGTCAACGCTTGGGGAAAAGGTAGAGAAATACCATCTTTCGCCAAAGAGTCATTCAATGAAATGTGGAAGAAAAACAAAGTAAAACAATGAGCAGTAAAAATGATATATTGGCAAAAATCCGCCAAAACACCGGCATCCGCCATGAGATGCCTCAGATAAAGTTGGAACCTATCACCTTTGAAGACAAGGTTGCCCATTTCTCTCAGGTCTTGTCGCAGGCCGGAGGGAAAGCTGTAGAACTAAAAGAGAACGAAGATATAAACGAAGTTATCCGCCGTGAATTTCCGGAAGCGAAACGAATCGCATCGAACTTGAAAGAAGTGAGTTGCGCCACATTCAATCCGGACACACTGGAAGACCCGAAAGAACTGAACGGAACAGATGTGGCTGTGGTAAAGGGAGAGTTTGGTGTAGCAGAGAATGCCGCAGTATGGTTGCCCAAGTTAGTCCGCCATAAAGGATTGTATTTCATATCAAACGCCTTGGTAATTTTATTAGACAAGAGTCAGCTTCTCAACAACATGCATGAAGCCTATGCCCTCACCGAAAAGGGAGGATATGACTATGGAGTATTCATGTCAGGTCCATCTAAGACAGCCGACATTGAGCAGGCTTTGGTGTTTGGTGCGCATGGTCCTATTCAGGTTTTGGTTGTCCTCCGATAAAAAGAAATCAAATAACAAATTCATAAACAGCAACAATTTATAATTATTTACATTTTATGAGAAATCTATT
>JARIAN010000100.1 GCA_029257865.1 Phocaeicola sp. | reverse complement strand
TGTAGCAGAGTAGGATGAAAAATATTTATTATCAATCATTTGGCTTTTAGTTCTAAAAAGATTATCTTTGAACCGTGAATAAGTGATGGCAAAGGTCGTCAGTTGGTATTCAATAAGAATTCAAATTATTGCTACAAAACTGCTACATAAAAATAATATAGTGGTGTAAATAGCTTGATATTCAATATTTACAGTGAAAGGTTCAAAAACCTCCCTCTCCGCTGAAAAGGTGTAAGTTTTATAACTTGCACCTTTTTTTATGCCTTAACATGTAAAGTTGAATGCAATTCTTTATATTTGCAAAAATAAAAATCTAAAAGCATGAAAACTACACTTTATAAGTTCGCTATCACAGGACTGCTCCTTCATGGACTGTCTGCCTGCTCATTAGGAACTTATTTCCAAAGCAAACAAGTCTTGAACAAGATTCACTCGGGCATGACCGATGAAGAGGTATGCGCACTTATAGGCAAGCCGGACTTCCGCCGGTTCAATCAAGATATAGAAGAATGGGAATACCGAAAGTGGATTTCCGGCAATAATACAGTAATCCTTGTCAACTTTGAAAACGGGCGTGTAATATCAATGGACTCTTTCAACGCCCCACAGCCCCCACAACCTCCAGCCACCCCAGCTCCACCAGCAGCTATACCGGAGCAGCACCCTTCGCAACCCAACCGGCTTCACCGGATGAGTAATGAGGAATTTCAGAGTTTCTATAATAAAATAAGCAAGGAGTTATTTTCCGATGAACGGAATGATATGATTCGGGCTTTGTCAAAAAGCAAGCGCCTCACCTGCAAACAATGCGCCAAATTGCTGACTTTTTATTCATTCGAGGATGAAAAAATGACGGCTTTTCGCTGGTTCGCCCCTCACCTCATCGACAAGGAGAACTATAACGAAATCAAAAAGCAATTCATCTTCTCCACTGATCAGGAAAAGATTAAGAATATACTTGGCATATAAAGAGAACAGTTCCAAAGAATAATAAGCGGTATGAAAAGGTTACTATTTATAATAATTGCCTTGTTATCTCCAATAGGACTTATTGCTCAAGTTATCTCAGGGCGAGTTCGTAATGCGAAAGGAGAACCTATCTCTTATGCCAATGTAGTGTTGTGTCAGAAGTCTGATAGTACGCTTCTCTGTGGCGTGGCTACAAATCACGATGGATGCTTTGAAATAAAACTAAAAGATGCAGAAAACAGTTTTTTACGAGTATCTTGTGTTGGGTATCAAGTTCATAATGCAGAGATAAATAAAGTTCCCATAGATATTATATTGATCCCATTGACAATAGGCGAGGTAACAGTTACAGCTGATATGGTTAAAAAGGATGCTTCATCAGAGGTGTATTATATAACCGACTCTCTGAGAAAAGCCTGCGTAAATTCATTGCAGCTATTGGATAGACTACAAGGAGTTAAGATAAACTGGATGACTGAAGCAATTAAGATAGGAGAATATCAAGATGTGCCTATTATGCTCGAAGGCAGAGATGTGGGTTTGGAGTATATTCGCAATCTCAACCCTAAGCGTATTCGAAAAATTGAGATTCTTAGATATCCTAAGGGAAAATATGGTGACGCTCCCATTGTAATGAATGTCATTTTAAGTAACACTTACATCGGGTTTGATATAGGTACTCATGCTAAAGGAATGTTGGCTTTAAGGAAGAAGCATTCTTATAACACAGATGAAGGTTTAACCTATACCTATGCTACTAAGAAATGGAATATGTATGGGGATGTAGGAGTGAAGAATAAACTACAGTTTGAAGCGGTGTCTTACGAACAGACCTATAAGGATATTAGAGAAAATACAGCAATGGAAGATTATAACAAACCTAACGGGAGTAATGGCTTGACTAATTTGAATTTCAGCGTGGGTGCAGATTATAAGATCAATCCACAGCATGTTCTTTCATTACAGACTTGGATAAATAGTAATATAGGAAAAGATAAGAAGACATACAATGATATTACTCAAAGCTTTTTATCCAATTCTATTGGCAAGTATCATGCTTCTAATATTACAACCGGAGTTTATTATAGAGGTTCTATCAACAATAAGCTGTATCTATCTGGTGATGTTACTTATAACTACTATAATGTAGATGAAAATAAGCAATATTCTTTGTTAACGGATATAACGCATCAACAGTACGAAGGAAAGAAAAACTACTGGCGGACCAATGCTGATGCCAGATATGTATGGAATGATAGGCTGAGCAGTACCATTGGCTATACTTTTACAAATAAGAATTATACCAATTATGAGCGGCCAAGCAATGCAAGACTCTTTTCATCTAGAGAAAGTCGGCATGATGCCTATTTTAGTGTAAATATTGATTTCACAAAGAATTTCAACTTTGTTGTAGGAAGTAATTTCTTATATGTTGATGAAAAAAATGATGCTCTTTCGGACGGAAATTTTTCATGAATCCCATTAGTTAAAGCATTTTGGCGACCTTTTAAACTTATGTCTATATATGCGAATTATTATTGTGATGTGCAACATCCCAATCTTGACCAATTGTCGGTAGTAACTTTTCAGCGCAATGCCTTTCTTTGGCATAAGGGCAATCCTAAGTTGAAAGCGAAAATAATGCACTATATGCAATATAGAGTCGATTTGAAGAATATTATTCAGCTTACCTATCTGTATAAACATTCCTCACGTGAAATTACGCCTTGGTACTATATCAATGGAGATAGAGTAATAGAAACTTTAATCAATGGAGATTATGTTCATCAGTATATTGGTCTTAATGGCAATTACACACTTCCTCACAATATAGAAGCCAATTTTGCTGCTAATTATCAGTGGTATAAGAGACGTGCAGAGGAACAAACTTCATGGTGTGACGGTCACACATGGTATCTGGATGTAACAGCTACATGGCAAGCCCATAAACGATTGGCTTTTATTTCCGGATACTTTCTTCGGTATGATAAAGAACCATTATTACAGGGCGAAAGATATGGGCAGAGTGAGCAATTGATATTGGGTATCCAAACCTCTCTGCTTAAAAACAAGTTCTCAATGATGTTAGCTATGGCAATTCCGACAAGTGCAATTTCAAAGCGTACTTACAATAAAATTATTATTCCTGATTATCAATACACTACATGGAATAACGATAAGGTGAATAATGCCATTGTTCAGCTTAGCTTTCGATATAATATTGGTAAAGGTACGGCTTCCAAATGGCAAAATACAAATAATAGCGAAATAGAAAAATAGATTTAGTCAAACAGATAAATTCAAATGAAATTCGTAAGACAACGTGATAGTATGCAATGTGGTGCTTCCTGTTTAACCCAAGTTTGATAGTAAATTTATACATTTATTTACTACTCAGCATTTTACAATTTTCATTTACATCTCTGTGTACTACAAACTTTTTTCTATTTTCCTGACTTTGACAATGGGACACCCAAATCAAAGTTCGGGTGGGAATAGGGGTTTTATAAGCTTTTGGAGGTCTGTGTTAAAAATCGTTCGTCTCAAAACTTGTCCATTAGGGAGAGCAATCTCTATAGTCGGAATAGTTTTTGCAACATCAAGAACTGTGTCCACACTCATATTTATTCCCATCTGA
>JARIAN010000029.1 GCA_029257865.1 Phocaeicola sp. | reverse complement strand
TGTAGCAGAGTAGGATGAAAAATATTTATTATCAATCATTTGGCTTTTAGTTCTAAAAAGATTATCTTTGAACCGTGAATAAGTGATGGCAAAGGTCGTCAGTTGGTATTCAATAAGAATTCAAATTCTTGCTACAAAACTGCTACATAAATATAATATAGCAGTGTAAATAGCTTGAAGTTCAATAATTACGGTGAAAGGTTCAGAAACCTCCCTCTCCGCTGAAAAGGTGTAAGTTTCATAACTTGCACCTTTTTTTATTCTTGTCAGATGCTACCTTATCCTATCCCAACTTACCCTTCCTACCTTATATACTTTCCTTGTTCAACCTTATATTTATCCCCACCTTCTCACTATCCTTATGCAATGACAACCTTTTTTCACTGTTTTGAAATACTTCTGAAATATTATTATCGGACATTTGCAGTGTCAAAAAAAGAAAGAAACAGACATAACAATAAAAGAAGATGAAAAAAAGATTAGGATGCATCATTGCACTTTGTGCTTTGTCACTTACTACCATAACTGCTGGTGAAAAAGAAAACGAAAAACCGGGTAAAGGAAAAGTTATCCTCACCACATTCGCCAATTTCCACTCCGGGTTTGGAAGTACGAATGACGACAGAGGCTTTGAACTGGAACGTGCCTACATCGGCTACCAATACAAATTCAAGAACGGATTGGAACTGCGCTCCATTGTTGACTTCGGACAGTCGAAAGACGTAAAGGACATGAACCGAATCGGTTTTCTGAAAAATGCCTGGGTGGGATGGAAACGCAACGGATGGTCACTCTATGGAGGGTTGATTGCTACCACCCAATTCAAAGTTCAAGAAGATTTCTGGGGGAAACGCTATGTCATGAAATCATTTCAAGATGAATACAAATTTGGCAGCAGTGCCGATGCCGGAGTTTCTGCCGCTTACCGCTTCAACAAGTTCCTCTCGGCAGACGCCATCGTTGTCAACGGAGAAGGATACAAGAAAGTGCAGTTGAAAGACGGATTGCAATATGGAGCGGGAGTCACCATCACACCGCTGGAAGGATTTACAATACGTGCCTACGGTTCGTACAACGAAAGCACCGACTCTTCACTGGAAGGCATCATCAATGCTGCCAGCTTTGCCGGATACAAGAACAAGCGGTTCTCTCTGGCTGCTGAATATAACTATATGTGGAACAGCAAAAACATCAAAGGGAACGACCTCAGCGGTATTTCTGCCTACGGCTCTTTCAATGCCGGCAAACGAGTTCAACTCTTTGCACGCTGGGATAAACTCGACTCCAAACATGCATGGAACATTGAGAAGGATGGAATTGCTGTCATGGGAGGCGTGGAACTAAAATATGGCGCTTTCAAAATAGCTCCCAACTTCCGATTCTGGTCGCCCGACGAAAACCAGCAAAGCAACCGCTACGAACTGTTCATCAACGCATCGTTTGCCCTATAAACACAACTAAAAACTCTTTTTTATAATTTATAAATCATGAAAAAATCATTAATTTCTTTTGCTGCAATTACATTGGCTCTAGCCATTACTGCATGCGGTGGACAAAAATCAAATAACAACGCTTCACTGGAAACGGTAGAAATGAGTGGTGCCGGAGCTACCTTCCCTCTTCCATTCTATACCATGTCGTTCGACAATTACTCTACCCAGAAAGGCAACAAGGTATTCTACGGTGGAATAGGTAGTGGAGGAGGTGTCCGCAACCTGAAAGATGAAATTGTAGACTTTGCCGGAAGCGACGCATTCTTGAGCGAAAAAGAAATGGAAGAAATGAACCAGGTGGTACACATTCCTACTTGTATGGGAGCTGTAGTCATGGCCTACAACTTGCCCGATATAGACACACTCAACCTATCGGGAGACATCATTGCCGATATCTACCTAGGAAAAATCAAAATGTGGAACGACTCACGCATCACTGCTCTCAACCCGAATGTAAAACTTCCTGAAAAAGCCATCACCCCAGCCTACCGTTCAGATGGTAGCGGTACCACCTTCGTGTTTACCGATTATCTGTCTAAGGTAAGCGAGGACTGGAAGAATACCCTCGGATGCGGAAAGACCGTAGACTTTTCAAACGGACTGGCAGCCAAAGGAAATCCTGGAGTAGCCGGTATCATCGCCCAAACTCCTTACTCCATCGGATATATGGGCTCTGAATATGCTTTTGCACAAAATGTCCCATCGGCACACCTGCTCAATACTAAAGGTGAACTGATTACCCCTTCTACCGAAAGTATCTCAGCCGCAGCAAGCGGAGACATCCCGCAAGATACACGCTGTTCTATCACCAACTCGGATGCCGCAGGAGCTTACCCTATCAGTTGTTTCACTTGGCTGATTGTCTACAAAGAACAAAACTATGCCAAGAGAAGCCTCAGCCAAGCAAAGGCAACCGTCGACTTGATGCAATATATGCTGAGCGACTCCATCCAGCAGACTACCTCAACAGTACACTACGCCCCACTGCCTAAAAAGGCTATCCAGTTGAGTTTGGAAAACTTAAAGACTATAACCTATAATGGCAGCCCTATCCTAAAGTAGTGATAACACTGTGCACACTCAAACTATAAAACATTTACAGTTATGCAAGACAAAATATTCAAAGTGCTTCTAGTCTTGTCAGCGATTGTAATACCTATCATCGGTGGGGGAATTGTCTATTCCCTCACGATGGATGCTTCGGGAGCCTTCGAACATTTCGGGTTCTGGAACTTCATCTTTTCAGACGACTGGATTACCACTGCCGGAAAAGAAAGCTATGGGGCTTTGCCTTTCATTACCGGAACCATGCTGACTACCTTGCTCGCCCTGCTCATCTGCATTCCATTTTCCTTGCCCGTAGCCTTGTTTACCGGAGAATACTTCCGCGGAAAAAAAATCGCTACGATATTGGCTACTGTAACAGATTTGCTGGCAGGTATACCGTCCATCATTTATGGTCTGTGGGGATTTTATGCACTGCGCCCTCTCTTTATGTATCTCAACCTCTCTCCACAAGGCTCCGGTATCTTAACCGCCGCCTTTGTGCTTGCCATCATGATTGTACCTTATGCAGCTTCACTAAGCTCTGAGTTTATCAAGATGGTGCCTTCCGACCTGAAGGAAGGAGCTTATGGACTGGGGGCGACCCGTGCAGAGGTAATCAGGCACATCATTTTCCCGACAGCAGGCTCCGGTATCTTCTCGGCCTATATATTGGCCATCGGACGTGCCTTGGGAGAGACCATGACCGTTACGATGCTAATAGGCAACACTAACCAGATGCCAGAGACCCTACGTACCACCGGAAATACAATGGCCAGCATTATCGCCAACCAGTTTGGAGAAGCCGACGGACTGAAATTGTCTTCACTGATAGCTATTGGACTCCTGCTTTTCCTCATTACTGCCATCATTAACATGATAGGTAAAATACTTATCCGCAAAGCACAGCATGTATAAACCATGAAACAGAATTTTAATCTACAGCCACGCATCTTGAAGAACCAGCTACTCTACTGGGCAGTATGTTTCTTCTCTGCACTGACCGCCATCCCATTGTTGGCCATCTTGGGAGAAGTACTCGTGAAAGGATGGAAGCACTTGAGTTGGAATTTCTTCACCGAAGCAACCCCCAATGCCTATAAAGCCATGATGGCCATGCAGCTGGGAGAAAGTATGCCGGGTGGTATTGCCAACGGTATCATAGGTACTTTCCTGATGCTGATGCTAGCCACACTGCTGGCCATTCCCATCGGAATATTATGCGGCATCTGCCTGTCGGAATACAAAGGTCATTGGTTTGCCACCACTGTAAGCTACATCACCGACCTGCTGCAAGGCACTCCTTCCATCATCATCGGTATCATCACTTATGTATGGGTGGTAGTCCCTATGAAGGGATATTCAGGGTTTGCCGGAAGTATCGCCCTGTTCATCATGATGCTTCCGCTCATTATCCGCTCCACGGAGGAGACCATGAAAATATTGCCCGACACCTTGAAAGAAGCCGGCCTGGCTTTAGGTGGAAGCTACTGGAGGGTAATGTTCAAAGTAATGCTGCCCGCTTCGTTTGGAAGTATCTTTACCGGCATCTTGCTAGCCATCTCTCGTGTGGTAGGAGAAACCGCACCGTTGATGTTCACCGCCTTGGGAGGAGCAGCTATCAGCTGGAATGTAGGCAAACCCATGTCGGCAGTACCGCTACTTATCTGGGAGTTTTTCAATGACCCCAACTTACAGAGCCTCATCTGGGGAGCATCATTATTCTTGCTCACTTTTGTTCTCTGTCTGAATTTATTAGCTAAACGAATCGCAAAAAAATGGAAAATATAACCAACCCAATTCTTGAAATAAAAGACGTATCTATCTCTTATAGCCAGACAGTCACCGCAGTAAAGCATGTCACCGCCAATGTAGAGCGAAACACTATCACGGCCATCATGGGGCCATCGGGATGCGGGAAGAGTACACTGCTCCGCGCTGTAAACAGGATGCATGAACTTTATAAAAACATCCATGTCACCGGAGAAATCCTTCTAAACGGAGAAAACATTTTGGAACGCGACCCTATAGAGGTGCGCCGCCATATCGGAATGGTTTTTCAACGTCCTAACCCCTTCCCTACCATGAACATCTACGACAATGTGTTGGCAGGATACCACCTCAATGGTATCCGACTGCCTAAAAGCAAACGCGACGAGATAGTGGAACGCAATCTGCGGAATGTTTCTTTATGGGATGAGGTGAAAGATTCACTCACCAAACGGGGAACCTTCCTCTCAGGAGGACAGCAACAACGCCTCTGCATAGCCCGCTCACTGGCACTTCAACCAGAGATCCTGCTGATGGATGAACCAACTTCTGCCCTCGACCCGATTGCCACCAAGCATATCGAAGGACTACTTACCGAACTAAAAAAAGAAGTGACCATCTTGATTGTAACCCACAATATGTCGCAGGCCAAACGTATCTCCGACCGCTCCATGTTCATGTTCCTCAGCGAACTGGTAGAATATAACGATACCAAACAGATGTTTGAGAACCCGCACGACGAACGTACCCGTGCTTATCTGACCGGTAAAATGGGATAATCCCTGACATTAGCTTCTAAAGACGATGGTTTTTCAACAAGAAGCATTCGCTTCTTTTGAAATTATCATCGTCTTTTTTCTTTCCACTTCAAGAATATTCTTCCAAAAAAGATACAAACAAGCAGAAAAAAGCAAATAATATTCCATAAATTGTGTTTTTATAGAACAAATTCATACTTTTGCTAGCCGTTAAAATAACAGCATAAAAAGAAAAACAGGAACCGTTTTCAATCTTCAAGGAATTATTTCAACGACAATCAATCTAACTCCTCAATGAGAAGCACCGTTCCACCATCAATCTCTTTTTATAAAATATGAATCGAAAGGCAAGGGTATCATCCTACCCGAACCCGACAAAAACATTAAAACAACAAGACATTATGGAAGGCTTATTTATCAAGAAAACCATCAGCGCACTCAACGCAGAGGCCGCCAATTCAGACAGCAAAAGTCTGAAAAGAGTGCTGGGCCCTCTCAGCCTCATCGCACTCGGAGTAGGAGCCATCATCGGAGCAGGACTATTCTCCATCACAGGAGCAGTAGCAGCCGAATATACCGGTCCCGCCATTACCCTATCATTTGCCATTGCAGCTATCGGATGCTGCTTTGCCGGACTATGCTATGCCGAATTTGCATCAATGATTCCGGTAGCAGGAAGTGCCTACACCTATTCATATACCACCATGGGCGAACTTATCGCCTGGATTATCGGATGGGACCTCGTTTTGGAATACACTGTAGCCGCCACTACGGTAAGCATCAGTTGGAGCCGGTATATAGTGGTATTCCTACAGAGCATCGGCATCGACCTTCCGCATCATCTTACTGCTTGCCCTTGGGATGGAGGCATCATCAACATCCCGGCTATGATTATCGTGGTAGTCATGAGTCTGCTGCTTATCAGAGGAACCCGTGAAAGCTCGCTCATCAACAATGTCATTGTTTTCCTGAAGATAGCCGTCATCCTAATCTTTGTCATCCTAGGCTGGCAGTTTATCCAGACAGACAATTATGTGCCATACATTCCAGCCAACACCGGACAGGTAGGCGAATTCGGTTTCTCCGGCATCTTGCGAGGAGCCGCCATCGTATTCTTTGCATTCCTCGGGTTTGACGCGGTGAGTACTGCTGCCCAAGAGACCAAGAATCCACAACGCAACATGCCCATAGGCATCTTAGTTTCCCTGCTGATTTGTACCATTCTTTATATTCTCTTTGCACACGTCATGACAGGGGTAGTGCATTACAGCGCCTTTGAAGGACAAGAAGGTATTGCTCCGGTAGCCGTGGCTATTGCACAAATGGGGCATCCCGATGTCAATGGAGTTATTCAGCCCATGTATCCTTGGCTTAATAAAGGAATCATTCTAGCTATCCTGTTCGGTTACAGTTCTGTTATCATGGTTACTCTTATGGGACAGAGCCGCATCTTCTTGAGCATGAGTCACGACGGACTTCTCCCTCCATTCTTCTCTCGCATCAACGAACGTTTTCATACCCCTGTACACAGCAATCTGCTGTTCATGGTCCTCATCAGCCTCATGGCCGGGCTTGTACCAGCCCGTGTAGCCGGTGAAATGACCAGTATAGGAACCTTGCTGGCCTTCATATTGGTATGCGCTGCAGTCCTCATCGTACGAAAGACCATGCCCAACATGCCCCGTTCCTTTAAAACCCCTCTTGTCCCTTTAATACCGGTATTAGGCATTTTGACTTGCCTGTGCATGATGTGCTTTCTTCCTGCCGACACATGGATCCGCCTCGTGCTATGGATGCTGATTGGCATGGACGCATATGCCAGTTATGGAATCAAGCACAGTAAACTAGAACCAGGAAAAGCACACCGAAAAGGAGATATGGTACTGAATATCCTTGGACTCGCCTTGTCCATATTATGCGCCATCACCGGACTTTGGCACCAACAAACTGTGGGATGGGACCAAGACCTCACTTTACTCATCATCTCGTTTGTATTCTCCTTTACTCATCTGGCCGGATACATGATACGCATATGGAAACACTCTCATGAAGCAAAAATGCCATGATAAATGCTAGCAGTTACTAAAAGAAGTTATAATTTTGCGAACGAACAGAAAATGATAGATTTTCCATATCATATATTCTAATAAAATTTATTATTTTGCAACCATTTAAATATCATGGACAAAAATATATTTTATACTGCCATCCAAGCTGCTATAGAAGCTGGAGCAAAAATCATGCAAGTTTATACCGACCCGAATGCGAATTTTGAGATAGAACGAAAAGCAGACAATTCACCACTTACTGTAGCCGACCGGAAATCACATCAGGTCATTGCATCCAAACTGGCTGCAACCCCTTATCCTATACTAAGTGAAGAAGGCAAAGCAATCCCTACCGAAGAGCGTAGACAATGGAAACAGCTTTGGGTGGTAGACCCTCTAGACGGAACCAAGGAATTCATCAAAAAGAATGGTGAGTTTACCGTAAATATCGCTTTCGTGGAAAACGGAGTACCTACTGCTGGAGTTATCTATATCCCGGTAAAGCAGGAACTATACTTTGCCGACCAGGAACTGGGTGCCTATAAATTGTCAGACATCACTTCTCTAGAGAATCTTTCTCTGGAGGACTTGATAAGAAAGGCACAACGGCTTCCTCTGACACAGGAATCTAGAAGAAACTACACCATTGTAGCCTCACGCTCTCATCTCACTCCCGAGACAGAACAATTCATCCAAACAAAGCAGGAAATATATGCCCCTGTAGACATTGTGTCAAAAGGTAGCTCTCTCAAACTTTGCCTGATAGCCGAAGGTAAAGCAGACGCATATCCACGCTTCGCACCAACAATGGAATGGGATACTGCAGCAGGACATGCCATCATCCTGGCTACAGGAAAAAACGTGCGTCAGGTTGAATCGTGCGAACCATTGGAATATAACAAAGAAAACTTGTTGAATCCTTGGTTTATAGCCGAATAATTTAGATAGATGACATTAGAAGTTATTATTGTTTTGATTGTACTTGCCGTCATGTTTGCGGCACTCATCATGGACAGAATGCGGCCGGGAATGATTTTATTCTCGGCTGTAGTGGTCTTTCTATGTACTGGTATATTGTCGCCGAAAGAGATGCTGGAAGGCTTCAGCAACAAAGGAATGATTACGGTGGCCATGCTGTTTCTGGTAAGCGAAGGAATACGCCAAAGTGGAACATTCACTCAAATCATCAAGAAGCTGCTGCCACAAAAAAAGATAAGTGTCATGGGAGCACAGGCACGGATTTTACCCTCTATTGCTGTAATCTCAGCATTCCTCAACAATACTCCAGTAGTGGTCATCTTTGCCCCCATCATCAAGCGGTGGGCCAGTTCTCTGAAAATGCCTGCCACTTATTTTCTTATCCCTTTATCGTATGCCACGATATTGGGAGGATTCTGCACACTGATAGGTACCTCTACCAATCTAGTGGTACACAGCATGATGCAAGAATCCGGACTGGCTGGATTCAGCATGTTCGAACTAGGAAAGGTGGGCATATTTATTGCCATAGCTGGACTGGTTTATCTTTTCTTCTTCTCCAAGCGACTTCTGCCTATCGAGCGTCCGGAGGAACCATCTACCGAAGAAAGCAACCCTGACCTGCATCTAGTGGAAGCTATTTTGAGCGCCCGCTTTCCCGGCATCAACAGAAGAATCAACGATTTTAACTTTCAGCGACATTACGGTGCCGAAATCAAAGAGATTCGACGCAATGGGTACACGTATACCAACTTGAGCGATATGCGGTTTCAAGAAGGTGACACACTGATTCTGAAAACAGATGCTAACTTTATCAAGACTTGGGGGGATTCATCAGTTTTCTTAATACTGTCTAACGGAAAAGACTATGAACCTATCGGAAAAAAGAAAAGATGGTTTGCCATTTCCTTACTCATCTTTATGATAGGCGGAGCCACTGTCGGCGAATTATCATGGGTACAAGACAGACTTCCGGAAGGCGTCAAGCTAGATATGTTCTTCTTTGTAGCAGTCACCACCGTCATCATGGCATGGGCCAAAATATTCCCGGCCAGGAAATATACCAAATACATTTCATGGGACATCTTGATTACCATAGCCTGCGCATTTGCTATCAGCCGGGCCATGGAAAACTCCGGTGTATCCGATTTGGTAGCCGAATACATCATCGGGCTCAGTGACGACTACAGCCCTTATGTGCTACTGGCTATCCTGTTTGTCATCACCAACATTTTTACCGAACTGATAACAAACAATGCAGCGGCAGCCTTGTCGGTACCTATCGCCTTGTCACTTTCGCAGCAGCTGGGAGTAAGTCCGATGCCTTTCCTCGTAGTAATCTGCATGGCTGCATCTGCCAGCTTCTCCACTCCTATCGGATATCAAACCAACCTGATAGTGCAAGGTATCGGAAACTATAAATTTACCGATTTTGTTCGAATCGGCTTGCCTTTAAACATTATTACATTTTTAATCTCTATATTTGTAATTCCACAAATATGGCCGTTCTAAATAAACAGAAAGATATATAGATATATGGAAGAAACAAATCACATTTACCCGATATTTGACCGTATGCTCAACCGCAATGACAAGGAAACTCTGCTGAAACAGCACAGTGTCATGATCTGGTTCACCGGATTGAGCGGGTCGGGGAAAAGTACCATTGCCATCGCATTGGAACGCGAACTACAGCAAAGAGGATTGCTCTGCCGCATTCTTGACGGCGACAATATCCGCAGTGGAATCAACAACAACCTGGGATTCTCGGCAGAAGACCGAGTTGAAAATATCCGCCGAATAGCAGAAGTAGGCAAACTGTTTGTCGATACCGGTATCATTACTATCGCTGCCTTCATAAGCCCTAACAACGAACTCCGTAAAATGGCTTCGCAAATTATTGGAGAAGAAAACTTCATGGAAATCTACGTAAGCACACCTATCGAGGAATGTGAGAGAAGAGATGTAAAAGGACTGTATGCAAAAGCCAGAAAAGGGGAAATCAAAAACTTTACGGGAATATCCGCTCCATTTGAAGCACCTGCCCATCCAGCACTCTCGCTGGACACCTCTAAACTTTCTGTCAAGGAATCTATAGACCAACTGCTGGCACTCATCCTTCCAAAAGTTTCTCTGTAAAAACAAAACGAATCATAATAAACCAACATATATTTCACACCGATGAAAGAAGAATACAAATTGAGCCATTTGAAAGAGCTCGAAGCTGAGTCTATCCACATCATTCGTGAAGTGGCAGCCGAATTTGAAAATCCTGTAATGCTTTACAGTATCGGCAAAGACTCCTCGGTAATGGTGCGACTGGCCGAAAAGGCTTTTGCACCTGGTAAAGTACCTTTCCCACTAATGCATATCGACTCGAAGTGGAAATTTAAGGAAATGATCCAGTTCCGTGATGAATATGCAAAAAAATATGGCTGGAACCTGATTGTAGAAAGCAACATGGAAGCATTCAATGCAGGAGTTGGTCCTTTTACACATGGCAGTAAAGTACATACCGACTTGATGAAGACACAGGCCTTACTACACGCACTCGACAAATATAAATTTGATGCCGCTTTCGGTGGAGCAAGACGAGATGAAGAAAAATCACGCGCCAAAGAGCGTATCTTCTCTTTCCGCAACGAATTTCACCAGTGGGACCCAAAGAACCAGCGCCCGGAACTCTGGGATATCTACAATGCACGCATCCGCAAAGGGGAAAGTATCCGAGTGTTCCCTTTGAGCAACTGGACCGAACTGGATATCTGGCAATATATCCGTCTGGAAAATATCCCTATTGTACCTCTTTATTTCGCTAAAGAGCGTCCGGTTATCAACATGGACGGACAACTCATCATGCCGGATGACGACCGTCTGCCGGAACAATACAAAGACAAGATAGAAATGAAAAAGATTCGCTTCCGTACATTGGGATGCTGGCCGCTGACAGGTGCCATAGAGAGCGAAGCAGATACCATTGAGAAAATCGTGGAAGAAATGATGACTACTACCAAGAGTGAACGTACAACCCGTGTCATCGACTTTGACCAAGAAGCCAGCATGGAACAAAAGAAACGTGAAGGTTACTTCTAAAAAAGAAAAAACATGGAACATTTAGATAAAAACAAATCGGGAAACCCAATGGAAGGCGAAAGCAGAGGAGCTATGTCTATCGAGGAATTCCTGAAAAAAGACGAACAGAAAGACTTATTGAGATTCCTTACTGCCGGATCGGTTGACGATGGTAAATCTACACTTATCGGACGACTCCTTTTCGACAGCAAAAAATTATACGAAGACCAGCTGGATGCCTTGGAACGCGACAGCAAACGAGTTGGAAATGCTGGAGAGCATATTGACTACGCCTTGTTACTCGACGGGCTGAAAGCGGAAAGAGAACAAGGTATCACCATCGATGTGGCTTACCGGTATTTTTCTACCAACAACCGAAAATTTATCATTGCCGACACTCCGGGACACGAACAGTATACCCGCAACATGATTACTGGAGGCTCTACAGCCAACCTAGCCATCATCTTGGTGGATGCACGTACTGGTGTCATCACCCAAACACGCCGACACTCTTATCTGGTATCCTTGCTAGGTATTAAACACGTTGTGCTGGCTGTCAACAAGATGGACCTGGTAGATTTTTCGGAAGAAGTATTCCAGAAAATCGTAACTGAATACCAATCATTTGTTGCCCCATTCAATATTCCGGATGTACAATGCATTCCGCTGTCAGCACTCGACGGCGACAATGTGGTTGACAAATCAGACCGCACACCTTGGTATCAAGGTCCTGCACTGTTGGATTATCTGGAAAATGTCCAGATTGGCAACGACCATAACCTCAATGATTTCCGTTATCCAGTACAGTATGTACTCCGCCCTAACCTCGACTTCCGCGGATTCTGCGGAAAAGTGGCGTCAGGTGTCATCAGAAAGGGAGATGAAGTGATGGCACTGCCTTCAGGAAAGAAATCACATGTAAAAAGCATTGTCACTTACGAGGGAGAACTGGAGTATGCTTACCCTCCTATGTCGGTTACCTTGACTCTGGAAGATGAAATAGATGTATCAAGAGGAGACATGCTGGTCCGCCCGGACAGCGTACCCATGGTAGGAAGATACTTCGAAGCCATGCTGGTTTGGATGGATGAAGAAAAGATGGACTTGGACAAGTCTTTCTTCTTGAAGCAGACCACCAATACGAGCCGTACAAAAATCGACCACATCGAATATAAAGTGGACATCAACACGATGGAACACTTGTCGGTAGAGAACGGACGCATCCAGAAAGAAGATCTTCCTATGCAGCTCAACCAGATAGCACGCGTAGTGCTTACCTCTTCTAAAGAACTGTTCTTTGATGCCTATACTCAGAACAAGGAAACGGGTGCTTTCATCTTAATTGACCCAATCACCAACAACACCAGTGCTGTAGGTATGATTATCGGGCGTGTGGAAGACAAGGAAATGCACCAAACAGCCGAACTCCCTGTATTGAACTTAGGCAAACTCGGCATTACTCCAGAACACTACGAGGCAATCGACAAAGCTGTAAAAGAACTTGCACGTCAAGGATTTGCCATTGATGTCATCAAATAAAACATACCACAGATACTGAGACAACTCCGTTTCGGATTCTAGCACAGCCCGAAACGAAGTTGTCAATCTATATTCACACTTATAATAATTCATTCATGGGATTACTTGAATTTAACAAATTACCCATCAATACATTGGTAGGAGCCGATTGGAAAACTTTTAACCAAGTTACCGCCAACAGAAATATCGGGGCTAGCTATAAAGGAAAATACAGACTCACCAAAGCTGTATGCCGCATGTTGGCTACCTTGAAACCGCTACAGGATAAACGCTATGCCAAACTGCTGGCCAACAAACCGCTGGAACATGACCCGGTATTCATCTTGGGACACTGGAGAAGTGGTACTACTTTCATGCACAACGTATTCTCTTGCGACAAGCACTTTGGATACAACACTACTTATCAGACTGTATTTCCACACTTGATGATGTGGGGACAGCCTTTTTTCAAGAAGAATATGAGCTGGCTGATGCCCGACAAACGTCCTACCGACAATATGGAACTGGCAGTAGACCTTCCACAGGAAGAGGAGTTTGCTTTGGCCAACATGATGCCATATACTTATTACAACTTCTGGTTCTTGCCGGAACACATGCAGGAGTATGCCGACAAGTATCTGTTGTTTGATGACATCAGTGATGAAGAATTGAAAATTTTTGAAGAGACCTTCACCAAACTCATCAAGATTTCATTGTGGAACACACATGGCACCCAGTTCCTCAGCAAGAACCCACCGCATACCGGAAGAGTCAAGGAACTTGTAAAAATGTTCCCTAATGCCAAATTCATCTACCTGATGAGAAATCCATACACGGTATTCGAGTCTACCAGAAGTTTCTTTACCAATACCATACAGCCATTGAAACTGCAAGACATCTCGAATGAACAATTACAGGATAATATCCTTTCCATCTATGCCAAACTGTATCATAAATACGAAGCGGACAAAAAGTTCATTCCGGAAGGTAATCTGGTAGAAGTGAAGTTTGAAGACTATGAAACAAATACTTTCGACTTGACCCAAGAAATTTACCAGAAACTTTCTATTCCTGGATTCGAAGAAGCTAGAGGAGATATTGAAGCATATATCAATAAGAAGAAAGGATATAAAAAGAATAAATACCAATATAAACCGGAAACCATTGAATTGGTAGAAAAGAACTGGCCGTTTGCCTTAGACCAGTGGGGATACAAACTCTAATCATTCCTTTTTCTGCCGGTTTGGTATACGGAGCGGAAACAACAAATAGATCCGGCAAAGAATGAGCTATTCAAACTTTGCCAGATCTATCTG
>JARIAN010000015.1 GCA_029257865.1 Phocaeicola sp. | reverse complement strand
ACATTGGTGTTGTTTCCATAATTAATTAATGTTAGTTAAACAATCTATTACTTCTTCTAAATTACAGACTGCATCGTTCAGGCAGTCTACATTTTCTTCCATCTCTTCTCCTCTTTCTGATTCTTGAAGAGATTCCGGCAGGTTGCTAAAAGCATTTTCTTCTTCTTTGGCAATCCTTTCCAATTCAATCTTGATTGAGCATAATTGCTCTTTCAAATCATTGGCTTGTTGTTTTCTTTCTTGTTCATTAATTATATAGTATAAATAAGAAAACGGAGAATCTCGATTTGTGCATCATGTTGATGAATGCCGGGATTCTCCGTTTTCGTAAAGTATTCTTTAGTTTTTACTGTAATGCTATCTTATTTAATAGAAGCACGGTCAATGTACTTGTCAATGTCAATAGCTTGGTATGTATTGCCATATTTAGCTTTGATGGTTTTGTAAGCTTCCATTGCTTCTGCTTTTTTTCCAAGCTTTTCATAAATCTCACCCGCCTGGCGCAAATAGATTGGGCTCAAAGACTGGCTATCTGCTGTTTTGGCTGCTTTCAAAAGGGTAGCAGCTGCTTTGTCTAATTGGTTGAGTTGAGCATAGCAATTACCCAATGTACCTAAGATAGCAGGAGAAACCATAAAGTCATCTGCGCTGAACTTATCAAGATATTTAATGGCATCCTCATATTTTCCCAATTGCGCATAACAGATACCAGCATAAGCATTAGCAAGGTTTGCCGCATCTGTACCGCTAAATTCGTTTGCAATTGAAATGAAACCAGCATAGCCGAGGCTGTCACCGTTTAAGGCTGTTTCATAGTTCTCTGTAGCAAAATACTGTTCACCTTTGAAGAGAACTTCCGAAGCTTTCAGCTCATTGGGCTCACTGATAAAGTTTTTGTAGCCCAAGTAGCCACATATTACAATCACAACTGCTGCTACGATACCTCCCAGCATGTTTTTGTTTTTAAGCAGGAATGCCTCTGAAGAGTTCAGTGCTTCATCCATGTGTAATGGATCTTGAGTGTGTTTCTGTTCTGTCATTTTATTATTGTTTTATTATTATTTCTATCACTAGTTTATTACGGTCAGCAAAAGTAATTTATTTATGTGTATAAAAGAAATTTGCGGGCATGTTTTTTTCAGAATCATGCTTTATTTGTAAATTTGCTCTTGAAATAGGGTTATGACCATTATCTTATCCATAAAGCCTAAGTCTGTTTTTTTTATTTGGGTGAAAGAAGTTTATTTGCAGAACTTTAAATTTGGGGTAAGATAGAAAAGAGGTTGTCAGTTAAAACATTGATTATATGAGGCTAAAGAGAATATCCATCCTTAATTATAAAAACATATCGCAGGCTGAATTGGAGTTTTCCCCCAAGTTGAATTGTATTCTTGGCAAGAATGGTATGGGGAAAACTAACCTGATGGATGCAGTGTACTATCTGTCTTTTTGTAAAAGTGCTACCAATCCGGTTGACTCACAAAACATATTGCATGACCAGGATTTCTTTATGGTGCAAGGTTTTTACGAGACTGACCATCAGGAGCCGGAAGAGGTGTATTGTGGTTTGAAGAGGAAGCAGAAAAAGCAATTTAAGCGTAATAAAAAAGAGTATAATCGTCTGTCTGATCATATCGGATTGATTCCTTTGGTGATGGTTTCTCCAGCGGATTCCTGCTTGATTTTAGGAGGAAGTGAGGAGCGCAGGCGTTTTATGGATGTGGTAATTTCTCAATTTGACCGTGAATATTTAGAGTCGCTAATTCGATATAATAAAGCACTTCTTCAGCGTAATACTTTGTTGAAAGCAGATGCAGAGCCAGAGGAAGAATTGATGGCAGTTTGGGAGGAGATGATGGCAGCTGAGGGTGAACGGGTATATCGCAAGCGTAAGGCTTTCATTGATGAGTTTGTTCCGGTTTTTCAGTCTTATTACTCTTATATCTCACAGGATAAAGAGCAAGTAAGTCTTACATATGAATCGCATGCCATGAAAGGTGATCTATTGGACTTTCTTAAAGAGGTGCGTCAGCGTGACCGTATTTTAGGATATACTACCCGTGGTGTGCATAAGGATGATTTGATTATGCAGTTAGGAGAGTTTCCTATCAAAAGGGAGGGATCTCAAGGACAAAACAAAACTTATCTGATAGCATTGAAATTGGCTCAGTTTGAATTTCTTAAACGCACAGGAAGCAAGACTACTCCATTAGTTTTGCTGGATGATATTTTTGATAAGTTGGATGCTGGCAGAGTGGAGCAGATTGTAAAATTAGTTTCGGGAGATAACTTCGGGCAGATATTCATAACAGATACTAATCGTGATCATTTGGACCAGATTCTTCAGAAAATAGAGGGGGACTACCGTTTGTTTGAAGTGGAGAATGGAGTGGTGAAATGTAGTTTGAATCATTCTGCTGATAATAGTTTGGAGGTATTATGAGAAAAGGAAATACAGAGCAATTGGGGGATGTAATTAGAAAATTCCTTCGTCAGCAACAGTTGGAAAGCCCATTGAATGAATACAGGCTGGTAGATGCTTGGAAAGAGGTGGTGGGGAATGCTGTAGCTCGTTATACTCTTGATTTATATATTAAGAACCAGACTCTGTATGTGCATCTTTCTTCTCCGGTGCTGCGTCAGGAACTGATGATGTATCGCAAGTCATTGGTTGACAGTCTGAATAGGCATGCAGGAGCTCAGGTGATAACTGATATTGTGTTCAGATAATTTCGTCTTCAGTGATTATTTTATCCATCGGTATATCGGTGCTTTCACAAGGCAACGTGTTTTCTAGCAGTTGGAAATTGAAGCAGATTCCGATCTTGGATGTTTTTATTTGTGGTAGTAGACGGTCATAAAAGCCTTTCCCTCTTCCCATACGGTTGCGTTGGCGGTCGAAAGCTACTCCCGGGATAATGGCCAAGTCTATTGTCTGGTAGTCTTCAAGTACTTCTCCGATAGGTTCTGCTATGTGAAAAGCTCCGTCGCATAAATTTTGGTCTCCAGTATAATGACGTAGTTCCAGCACCTCGCCTTTTACTACCGGTAGAATTAGTTCTTTTGTTTTTCCCCATTCTTTGATGAGCTGACGGGTATTTACTTCATCTGGGAGTGAATGATAGAGTAGGATAGTTGTAGCTTGCAAAAACTCCGGCATTTGTATCAGATGATTGATGACCGATTTTGACTTTTCTGTCAATTCATTTTGGGTATATAGCCGTTTGACGATTGCGATTTCTCTGCGTATTTTTTTCTTTTCAAGAATCATGATGTAAGATAAAGCAAACTCCCCTTGGATCTTATTGCCTTAATAAATAGAGCAAGGGGAGTTTTATAGGTTATAAGCTATGTGGATATTATTTTTCGTTCTGTATCTTTGTTGAATCAGCAGGAATTTGAGGAAAGGCTTCACCTTTTTCCAATACCTCAATTGCTTTGAGCACGGTATTGTCAAAACGGTTCAAGTATTTGATATATGACTCAATTCCTTGCATATTATAGATAATATTTCCATAAAGTGCTTCCTCAAACAATTTGCGTGATTTATACATCAGTGCATTTCTTTTCTGTAAGCCCTTCTTTTCTGCATAGTTGGCAAACTTATACAGCAGATTTTGCTGTTGTAGGTATTTTACCATCTTTTCCGGAGTGTCATATTCATTTAGCACCTTTCTGTTTTGGTCGGTATATTCTAATGTATATCGGATAATCAAGCCACGGGTAGCTGCGGAACGATAATAAGAAGTCATACCGATAGTGTCCTGTGGAACAAAAAAGTCGGGCATGATACCACCACCTCCATATACTTTACGTCCCAACCTGGTATGGTATATTTCTTTTTTGTTTTGTTTGATGCTATCTGCCGAGAAGAACTCGCCATGTTCAAAGCGTGTCAAGATATCCATGCCATACTCATCGCCTTTGCCTTTGTCGTAAGGCTTTTGGATGCATCTACCGGAAGGAGTGTAATAGCGTGCTATGGTAAGTCGGATAGCAGACCCGTCGGTAAACTCGATAGGTTGCTGTACAAGTCCTTTCCCAAACGAGCGTCGACCTACAATTGTTCCTCGGTCGTTGTCTTGAATGGCACCGGCAAAAATTTCGCTAGCCGAAGCCGATCCCTCATCTGTAAGGACCACCAAAGGCATCTTTTGGCTGCTTCCGGTTCCGTTTGAATTATAGTCTTGACGCGGAAATTTTCTTCCTTCAGTATAGACTATTAGTTGGTTGGCCGGTAAGAATTCATTAACCATTTGGATAGCTGCAGCCATATATCCGCCTGTATTGCCACGTAAGTCGATAATTAATCCTTGGCAGTTTCCTTGGTTCAATTGAGCTAATGCAACAAGTAATTCAGGATAGGTTGTTTCTCCAAACTTGTTGATTTTGATATATCCCAGTTGGTCTGTAATCATATAAGCAGCATCTACACTCTTTACAGGGATATCTCCACGAGTAATGGTGAAGTCTAGCAGTCCTTTTTCTCCCGGACGGAAAATCCCGAGTTTTACTTTGCTGCCTTTTTCCCCTTTCAGTTTGCGCATGGCTGATGAGTTGTTGACTATCTTTCCTACAAAAAGAGAGTCGTCCACTTTTACAATACGGTCTCCGGCCAGTAGTCCTACTTTTTCAGAAGGTCCTCCTTGCACTACACTGTTGATATGGATTGTATCATTTTGAATGTTGAACATTACTCCGATACCGCTGAAACTTCCCTTCAAGTCAGAGTTTACGGCTTCAAGGTCTTTGGCCGGAATATAGGAAGAATGAGGGTCCAGTTCCGACAGTACCTGAGGCATAGCACCTTCTATGAGGTCTGCCACCTTGACCGTATCTACATATTGTTCATTGATGATATGCAACAAGGCATTCAATTTGTTGGATGATGCATTGATGATTCCCATTCGGTTTCCCGAAAAGCGTTGAGTATAGAAAGTTCCAATGCCTATTCCGGCTACCAAAGAAATAGCCAACAGCAAAGGGGTGAATTTTTTCTTGTCATTATTAGCCATAATATACTATTTATCGTGAGAGTGAATATACGTTAATTCTATTCCTGCTTTTTTTAACAGGTCCAACCCATCTTCCAAACGGTATTTCTCGGCATACACTACACGTTTGATACCGGCTTGGATAATTAGTTTAGCACATTCGATGCATGGAGAAGCTGTTACATATAAAGTTGCTCCTTCACTGCTGTTGTTTGAACGTGCTATTTTGGTGATGGCATTTGCTTCGGCATGCAATACATAAGGAATGGTATGATTGTTGTGGTCCTCGCATATGTTTTCAAATCCGGCAGGAGTTCCATTGTATCCGTCAGAAATAATCATCTTATTCTTGACAATGAGTGCACCCACTTTTCTTCTCTCGCAGTAAGAGTTTTCCGCCCATATAGTAGCCATTCGCATATAGCGCTGGTCCAGTTTGCACTGCTTGTCCATTGATTTGTTTTCTTCCATAATCCCTTCAATTTATAAGGTTGGTTTATTGCTTCTTAAATCCTTGTGGATAGAATTGGATGAAATAGTTCTTATCTTGATTGAATAATTTAATGAATCTTGAATCTCCGCGGTAGAATTTGGCAGATTGGATTTCTTTTATAAACTGTCTGCCCAGTCCTATATCATCTCCCGGATGGTTGAGCTTGATATATAAACTATGGTCTTTTCCATCTGCGCTCCATTTCCCAGTGAAGGAGATACGTTCACCACGACCTTCTAAACTACCATCTTCCTTGAAAGTAATGTTGTAGAAATCTTGTGAATCATTGATTTTTCCTAGCTCTTCACGGCTCAATGTAAGAGCAGCATTATTGTCGTGTTGCCAATTGTTTGTACGGTAAGAGCCACTCCAGTGCCATACTTTTCCTGTAAATATTTCTTCAATATCATCCTTCTGGTTACAGCTGCAGAAGATAAGAGGCAATGCCATCAGGCAGAAGCAGATATAAGAGATAAAGTTTCTTCTTTTCATAAGTCCTATTATTTGATTCCGTTTCTTTTCAATAGCGCATCAATGGTTGGCTCTTGTCCACGAAAACGTTTGTAGAGTATCATCGGATGTTCTGTGCCTCCTTTAGAGAGGATGTTGGTGCGGAATGAAGAAGCCACCTCTTTGTTAAAGATTCCTTTTTCTTTAAATACAGAGAAAGCGTCAGCATCCAACACTTCGGCCCATTTGTAGCTGTAATATCCGGCAGAGTATCCTCCAGACATGATATGCCCAAATTGTACTGTCATACACGTGCTGTCTATTTGTGGCAGGAGCACAGTGCGTTTCCATGCTTCTTTCTCATAGGTAAATACATTCCCACTGAAAGGTTCCGTGCGAGTATACCATGCCATGTCTAGTAGTCCGAAGCTTACCTGTCGCAAGCAGGCGTAAGCTACATTGAAGTTAGCAGCATCTACAATGCGTTGTATCCATTCGTCAGGCAGGCATTCTCCTGTCTGATAGTGGCGTGCAAAAGTGTTGAGAAACTCCTTTTCTGTAGCGAAGTTCTCCATGATTTGAGAAGGGAGCTCCACAAAATCCCAATATACATTGGTGCCGCTCATGCATTGAAAGCGAGTGCGGGCGAACATGCCATGGAGTGCATGTCCAAATTCATGCAAGAATGTTGTTACTTCAGAAAAAGTGAGCAGCGCCGGCTTGTCGGTGGTTGGCTTGGTGAAGTTCATGGTAACTGACACGTGCGGACGGCTATCTGTTCCGTTGGCTTCTATCCATTGTTCTTTATAGCTGGTCATCCATGCGCCAGAGCGTTTCCCTTCGCGAGGATGGAAATCGGTATAGAGGACAGCAAGGTAGGAGCCATCGGTGTCAAGCACTTCATAAGCATCCACATCGGGGTGATAAACAGGAATGTCACGGTTCAAGTGAAAAGTGATACCATAAAGTTTTGTAGCCAGTCCGAATACACCTTCTTTCACTTTGCTCAATTCAAAATAAGGGCGGAGGGCCTCTTCGTCAAGCTGGTATTTTTGAGTTTTCAGTTTTTCTGAAAAATAAGAGAAATCCCAGGGCATCAGTTGGAAGTCTTTGCCTTCGGTCTGTTGGGCAAGAACTGTTACTTCTTCTACCTCTTTTTGTGCGGTAGGAGTATATGCATCAAGAAGGTCATCCAATAGATGGTAGACTTTTTCGCTGTTTTCTGCCATACGTTTTCGGAGTATGTAGTCGGCATAGTTCTTGTATCCAAGCAGTTGTGCCAATTCCATGCGCAGGTTAACCAGCTGTGTCACAATGTCCAGATTGTTCTGCTCGTTTGGATGTGTACATTGTGTGTTGTAAGCCATATACAGCTCTTGTCTTAGTTTGCGGCATTTGCTATATTTCATGAAAGGCACATAGCTTGGTGCTTGTAAGGTAAATACCCAGCAGTTTTCTTTTCCTTTTTCTTTAGCTGTATGAGCAGCAGCCTCTATCGCACTTTCAGGAAGACCATCCAGTTCTTCTTTTTGAGTGAGTACCAGTTCGTAATTATTGGTTTCTTTCAAATGGTTTTGCGAAAAGCGTAAGGTAAGAGTGCTCAGTTCGGTGCTGATTTTTCTGAATGCCTCCTTGTTTTTTTCGTTCAGGTTTGCTCCATTTCTGATAAACCCGTCGTAGCTTTTTTCCAGCAGCCGTAGCTCTTCTGGTGAAAGTGATAATTCTTTTCGTTGCTCATACACCTGTTTTACGCGCTTGAACAAGTCTGGATTCAAACTGATGTTGTTACGATGTTTGGAAAGTTCAGGCATCATTTTTTCTGCAATGGCTTCTAAGTCATCACAAGTTTCCGAACTCATCAAATTAAACAGGACAGTAGTGACACGTTCCAGTAATTCGCCCGAGTTTGCCAGAGCCAAGATTGTATTCTCAAAAGTAGGTTCTTCTTCTGAATGGATAATGGCAGCTATTTCTTCATCTTCCCGGCGCATTCCTTCACGAATGGCAGGTTCGTAGTGTTCCAGTTTGATTAAATGGAACGGTACGGTTTGATGTGGGGTGTTATATTTTTCTAAAAATGGATTTGTCATAACATTTAAATGTAAATAGGTTGATGTCTTTATTTTTTATATTGATGCTGGATTATTTTTTCCAGTTGTGGGATGAGAATTTCTTTTCTGCTTAGCGATATTAGTTTTTGTTCTTGCAGTTCATTCAACACTTTTGATACATTGATTCGGGTGTCATCTATCAATTCCGCTAAATCTTCCATTCGGACACATAGTTTCTTTTTTCCTGCCGGCCGTATACAGCGTAGTTGTAGGAATTTGATTATTTTGTCTTGTGTATCTCCGATATGAGCATTCCAAAGTTTCCTATATATGGTTTGTGCTCGGTTGCAGAGCATGTTCAGGTAATTCATGCGGAAGATTTCATAGTTGTTTAATTCCGAAAGAATGTAACTTTTGCTGATTATCAAGGCGCTTACTTCAGTTTCTGCATAATAGGAAGCTGTGTAATAAGGATACATTCCAAATAGTGAATAAGGTTCTATAACCAGTGGCCCTTTGAACGTTTCATATAACGTGTAATTGTGATTTTTGTCTGTTGATTCAGAACAGACTTCTCCTTGGATGATGAATATGAGATGGTGGCAAGTTTCCTCTTGTTTAGCCAGATAATCTCCTTTTTTATATTTGATGAATTGCAGTTTTACTTTTTCTAGGATATTGGTAAGGTCTTCTTTACATAATCCTTGAAACAAGGGGAGAAGTAAAAGTGTATCATACATAGTTGGTTGCATACGCGTTAACTTTATTAAGTTATATTTTAACACACAAAGGTAATCATTATTTCTGAAAGGTGTATTTTTTTTGTCTTTTTTAGTGATTGAGAAGAAGGATGGGGTAAAGTGAGATAAATAAGTACGCTTTGTATTGAAAAAAATGTAAGAAATAGTCATGTATTGCAAAAATATCTGTAAATTTGAAAATAAGACAATAAAAAACTAGATAGCTTATGGGAGAATTTAATTTTAAAGATTTTGTGAGTGCTTTTATTGCTTTGTTTGCTGTGATAGATATACTTGGTGCTGTACCGATTATTCTTGACTTAAAGCAAAAAGGGCATATTGTAAACGGATTGAAAGCTACTTTAATAGCCAGTTCGTTGCTGGTAGGTTTTTTCTTCGCTGGAGATATGATGTTGAATTTGTTTCAGGTAGATATAGCTTCTTTTGCTGTTGCAGGTGCTTTTGTTATTTTTTTGATGTCGTTGGAGATGATACTTGATATTGAAATATTCAAGAATAATGGTCCTATCAAGGAGGCCACGCTTGTTCCTTTGGTGTTTCCGTTATTGGCAGGAGCTGCCACTTTCACTACTTTGCTTTCACTTCGGGCTGAGTTTGCTTCGGTGAACATTCTTTTAGCTCTGGCTCTTAATATGGTATGGGTGTTTATCGTTCTCAAGATGACCGACAGGGTAGAGCGTCTGTTAGGTTTGGGCGGTATTTATATTATCCGTAAATTTTTTGGAATTATATTGTTGGCTATTTCGGTCCGTTTGTTTACTGCAAATCTAACTCAGCTGATTGAGCAGTTTCAGAATTTAACTTGATCTTTTGTAACAAGAACGAGTCTCTTCATATCAATATTGATGGGGAGGCTCGTTTTTGGTATGTTCGGCATGATTCTTTCATGAGGGTTCGGTAGATAATCGGCAAAGTTTAATGAAACTGTATTTGCTTTGCGGCGTTTACAAATATAAACGATTGTCTTCCTGTTGCCCTTATCAATGGTTAAATAATGTAAATGTATGGTCTGAGAGTTGTCCGTTTGCATACTGGTATTCAAGTTTTTCTAAAGAAGGGATTCTCATGGCCTTATTTTTTGTGTATTGCGTTATCCATCAGGGAGGTATGCCCGATTTTTATGTCCTCTTTTTTCGTTCAAATAAAATTAAAAACAGGTAAAAATACCCTTTTTCCTTCTATTTTTTTAGATTTTCCCACTGCTCCTTCTAAATCGTCGGCATATTTTTTCCCAATCTTCTAATTATTTCCCCAAAAATAATTAGAAATTTTCGCCAGAATGATTACATAATTCCCCAAAAATGTCGGTATGATTTCGCTCCTTCTCCATAAAACGGATGAAAATTCTACTGATATTCTTTCTAATTGGTGCAATTTAATTAGCCTGGAGTGTTATAAAATGTATATAAGAGTAACTTTTTGCAAATTATATAATGCGGAAAAGTCAATTTTAAATGGCTGAGAGTGGAAACTATACTATAATAAATCACCCTCGTATGTGAGATATATGATGGAAGTAAGAAAGTAAAAGCAGGAAGAAAACTGTTTTGTTTTCTTCCTGCTCAAATTATCTTCTTTGTTTTCTTTTAGGGGAGTCTGATGAGTTTCTTTTGCTGTTGCCATATAGGCGGTCTATCAAGTCGGACCGTCCTATTTTTCTCAGTTCGTTGATGATAGCGCGTTGCTCTTCCGGTTTATACCAGAAGAAGAACATGCGTTGCGCCAGTTTTTCTTTCTGTGTTTTTGCAGAAAATATAGGCTCCAATGTATAAGGATGAACTCCGGTGTACCATGCTTCAGTAGCTACGGTCATAGGGGTAGGAGTAAAATCCTGTACTTGCTCCAAATGGAAGTCCAGTTTTTTAGTGATGACAGCCAATTCAGCCATATCTTCTTCTTTGCATCCGGGATGGCTGCTTATAAAATAAGGTATTAGTTGCTGGCGCAAGTTCATCTCTCCGTTTATTTTATCAAAGATACGTTTGAATCGCTGAAATTGTTCAAAAGGTGGTTTACGCATAGCATACAATACCTGGTCGCTAGTATGTTCGGGGGCAACTTTGAGTCGACCGCTTACATGCTTTGCTATCAGTTCTTTTGTATACTCTGTAGTACTTCTGTTCACTTCCGGGTCTTTACTTTCGTGTAGCAGCAGGTCATATCTCACTCCACTTCCGACAAAGCTCTTCTTGATGTCCGGTAATGCATCTACTGCATGATAGATGTCTAGCAGCGGACGATGGTCTGTGTTGAGGTTAGGGCATACTTTAGGATGTATACATGAAGGGCGTTTGCATTTTTGGCATAACTTCTCATCACGTCCGTGCATGGCATACATGTTGGCCGAAGGGCCGCCTAAGTCGCTCAAGTACCCTTTGAAGTCAGGCATGTTACAGATGGCCTTCACTTCTTTTAAAATGCTTTCTTTGCTTCGGCTGACGATGAACTTTCCTTGGTGGGCTGAAATAGTGCAAAAAGCGCAACCACCAAAACATCCCCGGTGTAAGTTTACAGAAAATTTAATCATGTCGAATGCCGGTATTCGTTTGCCTTTATATTTAGGGTGGGGCAGCCGGGTGTAAGGCAAGTCGAATGACATATCCAGTTCCCCTTGGGTCATTGGTGGGTAAGGAGGGTTAACTACCACTACTTTTTTCCCTGTTTCCTGGTATATTCTAGACGCCTGGTATTTATTAGACTCCTCTTCTATATGTCGGAAGTTTTGCGCTTCTTTCTTTTTGTCATTTAAGCAATCCTCGTGAGAGAAAAGTTTCAAGTCGGTATCCAGTGGAGTAAACTCATCTTTTTTGCGTAGATACGCAGTCTGAAGGATGTCCGTTGGGATATTATTGCATTGCTTCAAGTGGTGGCAAAGGTCTGTAAGAGGTTTTTCTCCCATGCCGTAAATGAGCAGGTCTGCGCCCGACTCCACCAAGATGGATGGCCGTACGCAGTCCTGCCAATAATCAAAATGAGTGAGGCGTCGGAGTGAAGCTTCGATGCCTCCTATCACTACCGGTATATCAGGATACAGTTTTTTCAAAATTTGAGTATAAACGATAGTCGGATATTCCGGTCGCATATCATGTCGTCCATCGGGCGTATACGCATCTTCGCTTCTGAGCCTTTTGTTGGCCGTATATTTGTTTACCATGCTATCCATGCATCCGGCAGAGATTCCGAAGAAAAGTCTTGGGCGTCCCAGTTTTTTGAAATCACGTAAATCGTCTCGCCAATTAGGTTGCGGCACAATAGCTACCTTCAATCCTTGTGCTTCCAGGATACGCCCTATCACGGCCGCTCCAAATGAAGGATGGTCTACATATGCATCACCGCTGAATAAGATTACATCCAGTTCATCCCATCCCCTTAACTCCACTTCTTTTTTGGTAGTGGGTAACCAATCTGTCAGTTTATACTCTTTCAATTTATGATGTTTTTTTAGTCAGTTATCCGTTTCTGAGCCGCTTTTATTCGGCTGTTGTTTCTTTCTCTGGCTCGGCTTCTTCCTTTTTCTTTTCCCAATCAACATAAAGTAGAATAAGTCGGTGTAGTCCGAATGCTTTCATGTTGTTGTGGTAAATTACATCTAGGCATAGGTCGAGCAGGTCCTTGCTGTCACCTTCTATTGAAGTTAGCAACGAGCGTACGTTCAGTTTAAGTTTGTCAAGAACCGACTCGTCGATAATTCCATTGCTGTCAATCAACTGTTGGAATAACGCATATTTCTGAATGGTTTCCAAGTGAGATTCTGCAATTTCCATGCTACGTGTGCCAGAGGCATTAGTCTGTATTGTGTACATAGTTTTAAAATTTAAAAGTTTCTTCAAGCAAAGTTATGCTTTTTTCTGATAAAATGAAGATGATAGGACGTTTTTTCAGTTTTAAAGTGTTAATTTGAGGATTTATGGTAAAAAAATAGTAATTTAATGACTGTTGCTAGGAATGTTTGACAGATTTATGTGAGATGTTGAACTGGTTGGCTGGCTTTATAGTAATTTTAGTTTTAGGAGCAAGAATGCCTGTTTTCTGTATTAATAGTTTTCATATTTTTATTGTTTTTGTATCTTTGTACTTATATTGCGTATTTTTTATTTATCAATCTTTTTTAATAGTATGATTAAAAAACAAGTAGTTGCATTGTTTACTGCTTTGAGTTGCATGGCATCTCCAGTGATGGGGCAGCCCTCGCTAAAAAGTGAACTTGATGAGCAGACAAAAAAACGAATGGAATGGTTTGAAAATGCCAAGTTGGGGGTTTTCATTCACTGGGGTATTTATGCTGTCAATGGAGTAGCAGAAAGTTGGTCTTTCTTTAATAAGTATTTGCCATATGAAGAGTATATGGGACAGATGGACAATTTCACAGCTTCTAAATACGATCCGAAAGCATGGGTGGATTTGATTAAGGAAAGTGGTGCTCGTTATACAGTACTTACTACAAAGCATCACGATGGTGTTGCACTTTGGGATACTAAAGTGGGAAGTTTGAGTACGGTGAAAACTACTCCTGCCAAGCGTGACCTGTTGTCTCCTTTTGTGAAGGAAGTGCGCAAGCATGACTTGAAACTGGGATTCTATTATTCATTGTTGGATTGGTCTCATCCCGATTATCCAAACAAGACTCGTACGGAAGTCCGTTACAAGAACGACCCGGCACGTTGGCAGCGTTTCGTTGATTTCAACATGGCGCAGTTGTCTGAATTGAACAAGACTTGGAAACCGGACCTTTATTGGTTTGATGGTGATTGGGAACAGTCTGCTGAGGCCTGGAATTCTAAGGGAATTGTAGATTTGCTTCGTTCTGGCAATAAAAATGTAATTATCAATTCACGTATTCAGGGGTATGGAGATTATGCCACTCCTGAACAGGGAGTGCCAGTGGTACGTCCTGATAGTAAGTATTGGGAATTGTGTATGACAATGAATGATTCGTGGGGATATCAGCATCTCGATAAAAACTATAAGTCTCCGTTCATCTTGCTCCGTACTTTTGTGGACTGCTTGAGCATGGGAGGTAACTTGTTGCTGGATATCGGTCCGAAAGAAGATGGTACTATTCCAGAAGAGCAGGTGGCCATCTTGAAGGAATTTGGACGTTGGACCAAAAAGCACAAAGAGGCTGTCTATGATACTCGTGCCGGTATTCCTACGGAACATTTCCAGGGATATACAACTTTAAATAAGGCTGGAGATGTGTTGTATTTATATTTGCCTTATAAACCAAACGGACCTATTGAGGTTAAAGGCTTGATGAATAAGGTAAACCGTGTATGGGTAGTGGGTAGTGGAAATATGCTTAGCTACAAGGTTTATAACAAGAATTACTGGAGTGAAGTGCCGGGGAATCTATATATTGATGTTCCTGAAACTGTGCTTGACCCTCAGATTACGGTAGTGGCTGTTTTGCTTGATGGTCCGGTTAAGTTGTATAGAGGAGCTGGTAAGGTTATTGAAAGTAATTAATGATATACATTGTAAATATGAGAAAAATTTGTTTTTTCCTGTCTTTGCTGTTTTTTGCAGCATCAAATGCAGCCGGGCACAAAGAGTTTCCGGCTAAGGGTGACACTCATCTTAAAGTGTTTGAGAAAGCAAATATCCGTTTTGCTCCAGATACTTATCCGAACTTTTCAGAAGCCGACCAAAATGGTATCATCCATTTGGTAAACGGACGTATCATCTTGAAAAAGATACAGATTCCTTCTTATAAGAGAAATGTTTCGGTAAGTGTGAAAGTGACAGTGGCTTCCAATGGTGACCGCTGGGATAAGTCGGGCTCTTGTTTCGTTTTGCCTAAGGAGTCTGCCGTAAACTTGATGAGCATTGCTCAAGGCAAACAGAAGTTCCCTGCTGTTGATAGCACGAAACTGGAAAGCCTTGTTGGAGTGGTAGCAGGTAAGAATTATTTGCCGACCATTGAATTGATGCGTTTTATGACTCCGTTTGGAGTTGGACATTATAGTCATAAAGACGATTCTCTGTCTAGTAAGCGTCGTCCGGTCTATATCCCTCATTGGGAAAAATGTGTGCAGTGGGAGCAAGATATTACCGACTTGTATCCAACATTGGAGGGAGAAGCTTATGTTGGTATTTTCATTGATACCTGGACAAAGGAAGGGTATGTGGCTAGTATGGAACTGAACTTTAAGGAAAGTAAGATTTCTTGTGATAAGCTGGTGCGCCGTCATGTAGAACCGTTGATGAATACAGTGTATTATATCGGTCAGTCTTATCCTGATATTTTTGCACGTAAGTCTGTTTCTACTGAATTCGACTTGCCTAAGAATGCAAAGAACGTACGGTTGAAATATATCGTAACTGGTCACGGAGGACATTCTGGTGGTGATGAGTTTGTACAGAAACGTAATATTTTGTCTATAGATGGTAAAGAAGTATATAGCTTTATTCCTTGGAGAGATGACTGTGCTTCTTTCCGTCGTTTTAATCCGGGTACGGGAGTTTGGTTGATTAAGCGTCTAGCTGCTTATATCAGTGACGATGGTTATAAGACTAAAGAGGTAGAAGAACCATTGGCTTCGTCTGACTTATCTCGCTCTAACTGGTGTCCAGGTAGTGATGTGGCTCCTGAAGAAGTTGCTTTGCCTGAACTGACTCCAGGAAAGCATACATTTACGGTGGCTATTCCTAATGCTCAGCCAGTTGCTGGCGATGAGTTGAATCATTGGCTGGTATCTGCTTATTTGGTATGGGATGAATAAGTAATCCGCTGATTAAGTAAATAGTTATTCGTCGGCATGTTTTTATGAAAAATATGCCGACGTTTTTATTTGGAAAAACAGATAGACATATTGCAATGAACAGATACTGTTTTGATGTAATATGAAAGTTTTTTGCTTTGAAATTTGCATAAATGAAATCAGTCTTATATATTTGCACCCAATAACAAATAAAAAAACAAGAAACAATGAAAACATCTATGTCATATACATTCTTTTGGTGGCGCCGCTTACAACCTCATAAGTCGTAAGGGAAGTCAGCCGTATGTATATTTGACATAAGATAAGATTACAGATATTGCAGAAAGGGCTGCCGTACTTTACGGCAGCCCTTTCTGTTTTTTTATAAACCTTTTAATACAGAAAAATGATGTATCAAGTAGATGAAAATGGATTTTATGGAGAGTTTGGTGGAGCTTATGTGCCAGAAAAACTTCGTCAGTGTGTAGATGAATTGCGTAGCTCATATCTGAAAGTGATAGAGGACCAAGAGTTCCGCAATGAATATGACCAGTTGCTGAAAGATTATGTAGGACGTCCTTCACCTTTATACCTGGCGCGCCGCCTGTCTGAACGTTATGGATGCCGTATCTATCTGAAACGTGAGGACTTGAATCATACCGGTGCTCATAAAATCAATAATGCAATAGGTCAGGCGTTGTTGGCTCGTCGGATGGGAAAGAAACGTATCATAGCCGAAACTGGAGCCGGACAGCATGGTGTGGCTACAGCTACAGTGTGTGCACTGCTCGGTATGGAGTGCGTTATATATATGGGAAAGGTAGATGTGGAGCGTCAGCATGTCAATGTAGAGCGCATGAAAATGTTGGGTGCTGAAGTTAAAGCGGTTACTTCAGGGGGAATGACTCTTACAGATGCTGTAACAGAGGCTATCAATGAATGGTGTACTCACCCTGAGGATACCTTTTATTTGCTCGGCTCAGCTGTAGGACCTCATCCATATCCTGACATGGTAGCTCGTCTTCAGTCTGTAATCAGCAAGGAAATCAAGTCTCAGCTGATGGAACAGGAGGGAAGAGATTATCCGGATTATCTGATGGCTTGTATTGGTGGGGGAAGTAATGCTGCCGGTACTTTCTATCATTATTTAGATGATGAAAGGGTACAATTGGTTTTGGCTGAGGCTGGAGGACTAGGACTTGCTAGTGGAAAGACTGCTGCTACCATCAATTTGGGTAAGAAAGGTACAATTCACGGATTCAAGACTTTAGTCATTCAGGATGAAAATGGTGAGATTAAGGAACCATATTCTATTTCTGCAGGGTTAGATTATCCGGGTATCGGACCGATGCATGCTAATCTGGCTGTACAGCACCGAGCAACGGTATTGGCTGTCACTGATGAAGAAGCGTTGCGTGCCGGATTCGAACTGACCCGTTTGGAGGGGATTATCCCTGCATTAGAGTCGTCTCATGTATTGGGGGCTTTGGGTAAAATGAAATTCCGTCCAAATGATGTGGTGGTGCTTACAGTTTCCGGTCGTGGAGACAAGGATTTGGAAACCTATTTGGCTCATACTCCAGAATGAGATATATTTGAAAATAAAATAGTATCTTAGCATTCAAATTGCTAAAAATCCGTCAAGACAATGAAAGTAGCCGTTATAGATAATTACGATTCGTTTGTATATAACTTAAATCATTTATTGAAAGAATTAGGTGCTGAAACTACAGTATTCAGGAATGATTGCTTCTCCTTAGGACAATTAGAAGAATTTGATAAGATTTTATTGTCCCCTGGTCCTGGAGTTCCTTCAGAAGCCGGGTTGTTGTTAGAAATAATCCGTTATTATGCTGGTCGTAAGTCTATATTGGGAGTCTGTTTGGGTGAACAGGCCATCGGCGAATGTTTTGGCGGGAGATTGATAAACCTGGATACCGTATTTCACGGTATTCAGTCGGAGATAGCGGTGGCAGCCAATGACCTACTTTTCCATGGGCTTCCATCCCAATTGCTGGTAGGTAGGTATCACTCCTGGGTGGTGGATGATGCTACCTTGCCGCCGTGTTTGGAAGTGACAGCATATAGTAAGGAGGGGTATATTATGGCTCTTCGTCATCGTACTCTGGATATAAGAGGGGTGCAGTTTCATCCTGAGTCGGTGTTGACCCCAGATGGAAAAGTGATGATGAAAAACTGGCTGGATGAATAGTTAAGTTTCTAAGAATAGCCAGACGTTTCAAATTGTGTTGATTATCTGATAGAGTAAGGTCTTGTTTGATATAGGAAATATAAGGAGAAGGAGAATGAAATAAATATAATTGCATGCTTCCCTTTCGATGTAAAAATAAATCATTTTCTTTTTTTTATTCAAATAAATCATTAGCTTTGCGATTTAGTAAGGAATAGTTTATTCCATAAAACCTAAAATCAGATATTATGAATTTAAATTTGAAAAGGCAAAAGTATGCTCTTTTGGCAACTGCTGTTATTGGTAGTTGCTGCCCAGTGTTATCAAGTGCACACTCTTCTATTCATGACGTGTCGTCAGCAGTTCTGCAAAATCAGACTATTCGAGGATTGGTTGTTGATAAAAAGACAGGAGAACCTGTAATTGGAGCAAATGTAGTGGTAAAAGGAACTACGAATGGTACAATAACCGACCTTGACGGAAACTTTACATTGGATGCTCCTTTAGGAGCTGTGATTGAAATTTCGTATATAGGTTTCAAAAGTATAGAAATGAAAGCTACAGCCAATATGAAGGTTTCGCTTTTGGAAGATTCTGAAACTTTGGATGAAGTGGTAGTGGTAGGATACGGCACTCAGAAGAAAGAAAGTTTGACGGGTGCGATGTCTACTGTAAAAGAAGGACGTTTAAAGGATGTCACCACTCCTAATGTGGAGAATATGCTGAATGGTAAAGTCTCTGGTGTATACGTTTCTCCAGGTTCTTCCAAGCCAGGGTCAAGTGGCGCTGTGCAAATTCGTGGACGTGTTACATTGAGTGGTAGTACCGCTCCTCTATGGGTGATAGATGGTGTGATTGTCGGTTCAGACCCAGGTGCTGTTAATCCTGTAGATATTGAGAATATGACTATTCTTAAAGATGCAGCATCTACTGCTATTTTTGGATCGCAAGGTGCCAATGGTGTGGTGATTGTCACTACAAAAAATGGAAAAGGCCAAGGGATGAAAATCAGTGCTTCTGCTAAATTGGGTGTCAGTACATTGACCAATGGCAATATGGAAGTAATGAACGGGGCCGAACTGTATGACTATTATGCTTCGTTTAAAAATGTTGAAGAGATTAATTTCTCTCGCTGGAAGCCAGAATTGAGAAATGATAATTTTGATTGGGGAAAATTGGCTTCTCAAAATGGTTTTACTCAAGATTATAACTTGTCCATTTCCGGTGGAAGTGAAAAAATAAACTCTTATTTTTCTTTGGGATATTACGATGAAGACGGTATAGTGAAAGGATATGAATATCATAGATATAATTTCCGTTATCGCACTAGTTATCGTCCGTTCTCTTGGCTTACTATCAAGCCTAGCATCAATGGTGCTTTGAAAGAAGTACGCGATAGCCAGTATAACTATTCAGCAATTTATAGTGTTTTCCCATGGGATAGTCCTTATGATAAAGACGGTAATTTAGTTCCTGATAGATATAGTGGATGGGTAGACCCTTCAGATACAAACTATTTGAATGATTTGTCTTATGGTAATTATTCAAAAAGTAGAACGTATGAATTTAATGGAAACTTTGATTTTGACATCAAGATTACTGATTGGTTGAAGTTTACTTCTGTAAACAGTTATAGATGGACAGGAGAAACTTATCATGCTTACACTGACCCACGTTCTCAAAGTGCTTCGGGTGTTCAGGGACGTATCGAAGAACAGCAGACCAACTTTACTCAACGTTATACCAACCAGTATCTGACATTCAACAAAATGTTTGGCAAGCATTCTGTTTCTGCTTTGTTGGCTTATGAATTTATGGATACCGAAAATAAGGTAGTCAATGTAAAAGGTACAGGCCTTGTTTCTGGCTTTGGAGTGTTAGATGTAGCAGCTCTTCCCGAAAGTGCGAAAGGATCATTGGTGGAATGGGCTAAACAGTCTGTATTTGCCAAAGCCAATTATTCATACGATAATAAATATCTAGCAGAAGTATCTGTTCGTCGTGATGGTGCTTCAAATTTTGGAGATGATAAAAAGTATGGTAATTTCTTCTCTATTAGTGGAGGTTGGAATATCAATAAGGAAAAGTGGTTTAAGGCAGATTGGGTAAATGTACTGAAACTTCGTGCTTCTTATGGTTCTGTAGGTAATATTCCTTATGCTAAATATCCACAATATGGATTATATTCTGTTTCTTCAAACTACAACGGTGTCCCTACTTTGCTTATTTCTCAGATTGGAAATAAGAATCTTACTTGGGAGCAGACTTATACTGGAGGTATAGGTATTGATGCTAATCTGTTTGATAATCGCTTGCGTATCATTTTCGACTATTACAATAAGTACACTTCTAATGTATTGTATGCAGTGCCTGTACCGGGTATTGTTGGTGTAACTAGCCGTTGGAACAATGTAGGTGAAATGCGTAATAAAGGTGTTGAATTTACTATAGGAGGTGATATCATTCGGACAAAGGACTGGTTGTGGAGTCTTGATTTCAACATGGGACATAATGTCAATGAACTGGAAAAACTGTATGGTGATGATCCTAACATGACTATTATTGGAGGTGGTGGTAATGACACTTCTATTTCTGGAGCTGCAGAAAAAGTCTTGAAGGTAGGTAAAAGTATCGACAGGTATTATTTGAGAGAATGGGCTGGAGTAGATACAGAAACTGGTGCTCCTTTGTGGTTTAAAAATACAGAAGAGGGTAGCAGGGAAACTACTTCTAATTATAATGAAGCCAAGCAGGTGATTACAGAAGCTACTTCTCCAAAACTGTTCGGTGGATTCAATACTTCGGTTACTTGGAAAAATGTAGATTTCTCTGCAGCATTCGGTTATGCTATCGGGGGTAAAATCTATAATTATTCTCGTCAGGAATATGACTCAGACGGTGCTTATACCGACCGTAATCAGATGAAACTGCAGGATGGATGGAGCAGATGGGAAAAGCCAGGTGATAAGGCTACACATCCTGTTGCAGTCTATGGTAACAAGAGCAATTCAAATAAAGCATCTACCAGATATCTGGAAGATGGAGATTATTTGAAATTGAGATCGTTGTCTATCGGATATAATTTTAGTCTGCCTCAATATCATATTGAGAATATGAGAATTTACTTCACTGGAGAAAACTTGTTCACTGTAACAAAATTCTCAGGTATAGACCCTGAAATTCCTGCTACTTATGACGATACTACAGGAACTTACAAGACTATCGGAACAGCAGGTGCAGACTTGTATCCTTCAAGCCGTAAATTTATGTTTGGTATTAACTTAACTTTCTAATACGTTGACTTTATGAAAAAGATAACTTCAAATACATTGATTGCTGCCGCTCTTTCGGGCTTGATGATGACAGCATGTGACATAGACCGTTTCCCTACCGGAAGCATGGATGCATCTCAGATTGGAAATAATCCGGAAGCAATGATTGGAAATCTGGTGGATGGTGTGTATGCTCAGTTAAAGACTTGGTCTGACCCGATGCATCGACTGGGAGAGTATGCTGGAGATAATATGATGATTAGAGGAACTTCTACAGATGCGTTTTATGAATTCATCTCTTATTCTCGTACTCCAGACAATTATCGTCTGCAGCACTTTTGGGATTTTGGATATAAGGCTGTTGCACAGGCTTCTAATGTGATTAATATATTGGAAAATATTAATGACCCTAAGTTTGCCAATAACGAAGGTGAATGTTATTATGTAAGAGGTATGATGTATTTCTATTTATGTCGTGCCTTTGGTAGACCTTATTATCAAGCTCCTGATAAGAATTTGGGAGTTCCAATTATTAATGGAACTCCTGGTGAGGGTGAAATAGATCATTTGCAGTTGCCGGACAGATCAACCGTAAAGGATACTTATAGACAGGCCATCAACGATTTGAAACAAGCAGAAAAATTGTTGTCTAATGATAGAGGACCTGCTTATGCATCTAAGGAAGCAGCTCAGGCGATGTTGTCAAGGGTGTATCTTTATATGAGCGGTACTTATGAAAGCCCTAACAAGGTATATGCGGATTCGGCTAAATGGTATGCTGATACTGTCATTAATTCGGGAAAATATTCATTGGTTAATCGCGAAGATTATCTGAAGTCTAATAAGACAACGCCTGAAAACTATAAGGAAGCTATTTTTGTAGTGAAACGACTGGCTTCTGAATTTGCAGGTTTTGATTATTTTTATGGTATCGGTGGTATGTATTCTAATATCGGCGGTATGGGCTGGGGAGAAATGTATGCCAGTGCAAAATATTTGGATTTGCTGAATGAAACCGGACGTAATGACTGGCGTCCGGGTAAGCAGAAAATTGTAGATGCTAGAGCTAATTTCATTGAACCTCAGTACACACAGGACGAAAAGACTGGAGCTTATACTGAAGTCTTTCGTTTTATTGTAAAAACAGAAAAAGGGTATGTGTATAAACAACTTCCAGTGAAGGGTGACTATTCGTCGTGTGCAGAGAATACTGAAAACTATTCATTGACTCCATACATAGAAAACGGTCGTAAACCTGAGGATTTGTATTATACGATTAATTATAAAGGTCAGAAATATGTGGGTATGATTGATTATCAGATTGACTTGAATAATGGTTACCCGATGTTTTACATCGTGAAGTGTTCACGGGAAGATGGACTGGAATCACAGTTGCATTCTCCTATTATTTCCAGATTGGATGAGATGTATTTGAACCGTGCGGAAGCTAATGTGAAATTGGGCAATGTGACGGCTGCCATGGAGGATGTCAATTTGATTAGAGGTCGTGCTATTGTAGGAGGTGAATATTCTAGTACCGATTTTAATGCGAAGACAGCAGCCGATTTGGTAGATAAGGAGCGTCAGATAGAATTAGCTTATCAGGCAGAAAGAAGTTATGATGTGTTTAGAAACGGAAAAGCGCTTACTCGTCAGTATCCGGGGCCACATAAGGCGTTGGAGAATGTTCCAGCTGTAGATTATAGAGTGACTTATTTCATTCCACAGACAGCTATCAATTCATATCCTTCAGGTTCTACTTTGACACAGAATCCGATTGATAATTCAGGTGTAATCACCAATTAAGGAGCTATTTTCTTTATGAACAAAATCGCTGCATTGTCATACTTCTTAAGAAGTGACTATGCAGCGATTTTTTTGTAGCAGCTGTTGTTTTTATAGTTGCAGATAATTTTTAGCATTGTAATAGCAGATATCTTCAACCATTTGCTTGATCTGCTTCATTTCGCATTGTGGCAGCAATCCTTTTTCTATGTCATCTCCTATCATGTTACATAATATTCTACGAAAGTATTCATGGCGCGGATAAGAAAGGAAAGAGCGGGAGTCGGTGAGCATTCCTATAAATCTACTCAGCAGTCCTTGTTCAGACAAAGCGTTCATCTGTCGGAGCATTCCGTTTATTTGGTCATTAAACCACCATCCGGCCCCAAACTGCATTTTTCCGGCAATGCTTCCATCTTGATAGTTGGCTATCATTGCAGCTACCATATCATTGGCAGAGGGATTGATGTTGTATATGATAGTCTTAGCTAATTTGTTGTTTGAATTGAGCCGGTCGAATATTTTCACCAATGCTTCTGCGCACTGGAAATCTCCAATTGTATCAAATCCAGTGTCAGGACCTAGCTGTGCCATCATTTTAGAATTGGTATTGCGTAGAGGACCGTAATGATATTGTTGTGTCCATCCAGCTTCAGCATTCATTTCTGAGAGAATCAGGAGCATTGCTGTTTGATATTTTTGTTTTTCTTCTTCGGTCGGTTCGATTCCTTCGTATAATTTTCTGAAGATAGTTACGATTTCAGAATGAGTATATTCTGCACAGGGAATCTTTCCCATGCCATGGTCGGCTAGTTTACATCCGTTTTGTGAAAAATACTGATGGCGTACTTTCAGTGCCTGTATCAAGTCATCAAAGTTAGTGATGGATATGCCGCTTGCTTCCGATAGTTTTTCTATGTATGCTTGATAGGCAGGGGCAGTAGAGATATTCATGACTCTGTCTGGGCGCCAGGTAGGAAGAACCTTTATATCAAAATTACTTTTGGTGATAGTTTGATGATATGCTAGGGTATCGGTAGGGTCATCGGTTGTACAGACTAGTTCCACATGATATTTTTTCATTAGTCCTCTGGCAGAAAAAGCGGGAGTTTGCAGTAGCTGGTTACATTGTTCATAAATACGTCTTGCCGAAGACGGGTTTAGCGTTTCCGAGATATCAAAAGCAGTTTTCAATTCTAGATGAGTCCAATGATAGAGCGGGTTGCGTAATGTATACGGGATTGTCTCTGCCCATTTTTTAAATTTCTCCCAGTCTGAGGATTCTGTTCCGGTGATGTATTTCTCGTCAATTCCGTTTGCGCGCATGGCCCGCCATTTATAATGGTCTCCACCGAGCCATAGTTCGGTAATAGAACGAAACTGATAATCTTGAGCTATCATTTCTGGGTTTAAGTGGCAATGATAATCTATGATAGGTAGGTTTTCTGCATGTTCATGATAGAGCATTTTTGCAGTATCATTTTGCAGAAGGAAATTTTTGTGGATAAAATCTTTCATATAGTTTACTTTTAGCGGGTCGTTTTTAAATTTCAATTAATTTGTATTTAGGGACCAGAATTTTAATCATAATCCAACTGAAGAGATAAGCAACAGATGCCAGAAGGAAGATAATCATGTATCCAGCTTCTATACCGTGATATCCCAAACATGCCATATTGGTTTCTTTTGCATAGGTAAATAGAATTCCGGAACCTTGGTTGAAAATCAAACTTCCAATACCTCCTGCCATGCCTCCTATTCCGGTTACTGTAGCTACTGTCGACTTGGGAAACATATCACTGACTACGGTATAAGTGTTAGCGCTCCAGCTTTGGTGGGCTGCACCAATGATACCGATAATGAAAATGGGATACCAGCAAGAAATGTCACCCAGCGGTTGCGCTATCAGTCCAATTAAAGGGAATAGAGAGAAGATAAACATTGCACGCATACGCCCGGCAAATGGATTCATTCTCATCCGGTTGATGAATACAGTAGGAAGGTATCCGCCAATGATGGAAAGCATGGATATCAGATACAGAGTAAAAATCAAGAGCATTCCCATTGTGGAGTCTGAACTGTATCCATGTACATCTTTTACATAGGCAGGTGCCCAAAACAAGAAAAACCACCATACACCGTCTGGAAGGAAACGGCCGAATATTACAGCCCATGTTTGCCGGAAAGTAAAACATTTCCAGATACTGATGCTTTTATGTGAGTCTCCTTTCTTTTCTGAAAACTCCTGTTCTTTTAATCGGTCTTGTTCGATGTAGGCTAGTTCTGCTTGATTTACTTTATTATGGTGGGAGGGGATATCATATATTTTAATCCAAAATCCCATCCAAAAAAAGCCAAGTGCACCGATGATGAGGAAAGACATCTCCCAACCTAAGTGTCGGGCAATGACCGGAATGGTAAAAGGTGCCAATAAAGCCCCTAATTGTGCTCCGGCATTGAAAAGGCTGGTAGCGAAGGCTCTGTCTTTTTTAGGGAAATATTCGGCTGTTACTTTGATGGCACAAGGGAAGTTGCCCGATTCTCCAACAGCAAGGATTGAACGGGCTGCAAGGAAAAGCCAGATACTTATTGTGGAGATGCTCCAGATGACGGTACCTGTATTCTCTGCTGTTTTTAAGATATGGCGTGCCTCTTCAAAGGTAAAGGTCCAGTTGCCAGTAGAGATGCCGGCGGTAGCTATTCCGCAAAAAGTATGTAAACAAGCTCCTACAGACCAGATTCCGATAGCCCATAGATATCCTTTTTTTGTGCCTATCTGATCTATGAATTTTCCGATAAAGAGCATGCTGATAGAATAAAGGATGGAAAATATTCCAGCTATGGTTCCGTAATTGGCATCTGTCCAGCCAAACTCTGGAGAGATAAAGTCCTTCCAAGTGAGAGAGAGAACCTGACGGTCCATATAGTTGATTGTTGTCGCCATAAACAGCATGAAGCAGATTGTCCAGCGGTAATTGGTTTTAGGTGTATTAAGATTAGGTGAATTCATAGTTTGTTTGAGTAAATTGAAAAAGAGTATGTGTGGTAAAAGGTTCCAGACATACTCTTGAAAAATTGTTTTCTTATAAGATGCCTCGTTGTATTTCATCTTCTACAGCGGCCATCATCCCTTCTACTTGTCCAAGGGCGAGCATTCGGCCGTGGAATGAATAGCCTGCATTGTATCCTTTATCTTCGTCTCCAAGCATCATTCGAGCATGGTCAACACGCATAGGAAGACCTGGATTTTCCTTTTCAAAGATTCTAATCAGTTCTAGGATATGTCCTCTTCCTGTAAGATGAGTACTTTCGATGAAGTTTCCTCCTGGCATTGCATCCGTACTTCTCAGGTGTACAAAATGGGTTCGTTTGGCAAATTTACGGGCTAACTCCCTAGTATCATTATGTGTTCCGGCACTTAAAGAACCGGCACAGAAGGTCAGTCCGTTGTGAGGATTGTCTACAGCCTGAAGGAACCATGCTATATCTTCTTCATTGGTAACTATGCGGGGGAGTCCTAAGATTTGAAAGGGAGGGTCATCGGGGTGTACGCACATATTGATACCGTATTCTTCGCATACCGGCATAATTGCAGAGAGAAAATATCGCATGTTTTCACGTAGCATATTTCTGTCAATACCATCATATAAGGTTAAAAGTTTCTTGAAAATAGCTACCGGATTCTTATCGTCTTCTCGGATATTGCCGTTGACAAAACCTTGTGTCTTGACAATGATGGCATCAATGAGTTCATCTTTTTCTGTTTCCGTGATGGTTTTGTCTAAAGCGGCAACCTTATTGAACTCTTCTTCTGAATAATCTACTTCTGCTCCTTTCCTTTGAAGAATTTTCAAGTCGAAATAAGCAAAGCGCACTCTGTCGTAGTAAAGAGAACTAGTTCCGTCTGGCCATGGATGTTGCAAGTCGGTACGTACCCAGTCAATGACAGGCATAAAATTGTAGCAAATAGTCTTAATACCACACTTGCCGAGGTTGGCAAGACTGATTGTATAGTTTTCAATAAGTTGGTCTCTTTCTGGACCGGCATATTTGATAGCCTCACACACCGGAAGACTTTCTACCACCGACCATCTCATGCCGTATGATTCTATGTATGTCTTCAAGTCATTGATGGCTTCTACAGTCCATATTTCTCCATTAGGGATATCGTGTAAGGCAGTAACAATACCTTCCACACCTATTTGTCGGAGCATGGAAAGCGTTATTTTATCTTTCTTTCCAAACCATCTCCAAGTTTTTTCCATCATATCTTATTCATATATATTATGTTATACACCACTGAAAGCACTGAAACCACCGTCTACTGCCAAAGTAGTACCCGTGATAAAACTGGCAGCCTCACTACATAGAAACTGAACGGCTCCGTTTAATTCAGAAATATCTCCGAATCTCCTCATTGGGGTTTTTGCAATAACCTTTTTGCTTCTCTCGGTCAGTGTTCCATCAGGATTAATTAAGATGGCTCTGTTTTGGTTGCCGATAAAGAATCCCGGTGCTATGGCATTTACACGGATTTTCTCGCTGAATTTGAGTGCCATTTCCTGAGCCATCCATCGGGTAAAGTTTTCTACTGCACTTTTTGCCATAGAGTAACCTGGTACACGAGTAATTGACTCGTAGGCTGTCATAGAAGATATATTCACAATAGCTCCGAATTTTTGCTTTGCCATAATTTCTCCAAAAACTAGACACGGATATACTGTTCCGTTCAGATTTAGGTCAACTACTTTGTTGAGGCTTTCCACTTCCATGTCAAAGATGTTTTGGTCTACAGTAAGAGTACCGCCCGGAATGTTTCCTCCTGCAGCATTGATTAAGTAATCAATATGTCCCCACTGTGCTAACACAGTATCTTTTACCGAATTCAAACTATTTATGTCAAGTACGTTGCATACCGTGCCGATTACGTCATTGCTGATTTGTCTCAGTCGTGTCAAAGCAGCATCCACTCTTTCTTGATGTGCTCCTATGATAATAACTTTTGCACCTGCACGTAAGAAACCTTCTGCAATATTACTTCCCAGAACTCCAGAGCCGCCAGTGATTACAGCGACCTTGTCAGAAATGTCGAATGTGTGATTCATCTGTTGATTATTTAATATGTTTACTGAATGCAAAAGTAGTATAGAAAGTTTTATGCTTCTATGCTTGAATTTGCAACTTGTTTACGGATTTTTGCATATCAATGGCCTATGGATTCATTAGTCTGTAGAGGCGGTTCTTATTTGGGAGGGGAAGAAATAGAAAATCCTCTCTTGCCGCCTTTTAAAGCATAAAGGGGAAAGAGAGGAAGTCTTATGGTTAAATTCGTTTGTTTTTACTTATTTTTCTTCAAAGAAATGTAGTGCGCTCCGCATGATATGAGTCTGATAGTCGGTTTGTGTAATGGTTTCCAGTGGAACTCCAATGACAAATGTACGATAGTCATTTCCTTTATAGGCAACACCTGCTCCATATCCTCCTTGTGGAAAAGCGAAAGAGGCAAAGGCGCCTTTGCTTGGGAGGATGCAATGAGGGGCGGTAACTGCATATACTCGTTCATTGGCGGCATGTGGCACACGGAAACGTATTCCATTACCAGTTACTTCGCCTGTAAAATGATGTTCAATAGCGCCTCCAAATGTATATTTCAATATGTTAGAGGTGAATTGAGAATCACCTATCTTTCCCATGAATGCTCCACTTATCATCAGGTTTCCTCCTTGTTGACAATATTGGGTAAGGAGTGTTTGCATATTCTTGCTGAGAGAAGTTTGTTCGGCACCATATATATAGTCTACAATAGGATATTGGGTAAGCGAAACGGCTCCCTCTTCTATAGCTTGTTTGCTGCACGATACAAATGAATGCCGGCCTGCACGTTGGATAGCCTTTCCATGTACAAACGGATAGTCAAAACTGTTTCCGGCAATAAGCATGCCTTCCAGTTCATCACCGCTGTATCCCAGTCCGCCTTCTGTTTCAATTCCTGCTTGTCGGCTGTCGAAACTTTGTTGATAGCCGCAGAAGGCCGGAGTGTTCTGATAAGGCAGGCCAGGGTCTTTCTGTAAGTCGAAGCCTTGCCATAGTGCAGTTTGCAGTGTGGCTGGTCCGCTTAACCGGTTGAAACCGTTGACGATAAGGACGGTTCCTTTGCTTTTCTTTGCTTTATAGGCAGCCAGGATTTCTGATGGAAAACTTTCCCCTCCTTTGTTTACGGCAGTAATCTTGAAACTATAGACCAGTCCCGGTTCTACTTTTGCTGTATAGTGCGGATAGCGGGTGTAGACACCATTATCAAATCCGCCATATCCTATTCGGGTATATACCACATATCCCGATGGAGTAGCTGTTGGTTCGGCAGCGTCGTCTACCGGATTCCAATTCAGTTCAAAGGTATTTTTCTTTTTCCCTTCTGTAATGGAGAAGCGCTCTACAGGTAGAGGTTGCACTACATAATCTTTGTCGTGCATCGTAGCAGTATATCTTAGCAGTGATTTGTAGACAGAACGAGCCAGGGTAAACTTAAATTGAGGGTCATGCCCCAGTTTTAAATCTGGAAAGTTCTGATGAGAAAGCGTTTCCAATATCATCGAAGGAATGGCAGGAAGTCGTGTTTCACTATAGTTCTTGTTCCACATTCCTCTGCGGTTCCATTGGATGCCAAATTGTGCAGAGATATCTTTCTGTATTCCGGTCAGCACCATATCCACTAAATCTCTCGATGCATATCTTGAAATGCCGCAGTTCAGCTTTCCGTCATTATATTGAGTGGTATAGATACCCAGCGAGCCTACCAGACTGTTGTCTTGGGTAAACCCAGCATCACTATGTACGCCAAGAGTCAGTTCTAGAGGAACGCCAATCCCTTTTTCCGATGGGTTGTAGATCGAGCCTCCACTCAAGTAGTTGGTTGCCAGGGAACGTACATTGATATCGTCGGCATAATCATTTTCCCCTTCACTTTTACTATATACTTTGTAAGGCATTCCAGCCCATTGTGACCAGTATCGTGCTCCCTCCAGATACCGAGGTAGGCCGCTTGTCTTTCCTCCGCGTACAATATTTCCCATGCCTCCTCCAAAGCGTACAGCATCGGCGCATACTACTCCCGACTGTTCACTTTCGTTACTCAATACCACCATGCCATATTCGTTGTTTCCTTTATCAAATTCAAAGGTGCCTAGATAAACCCATGTGGCACCTCCAATCTGTTGGTTAACCTTAAATTCGGTCACTCCTCCTTTGTGGTAGACTAAATATTTGGCATCAGTAATACTGTTGGGAAGGGTCAGATAGCTTACATATACAGCATATTTCCCTGTAGCCGGAATGTTTGGAATCCATTCGGCAAAAGCTTTTTCTGCTTTTGAAATGGTTGGTATGAAGCGTGCCGTTCCGTCGATAAAAGGATTTTGTCCATCAGTATATTGTGAATGCTTTATGGCAAATCCAGGCTGGTTAGTCTCTTTCCATCTATATTTACGCTTGTAGTTTTCTTCCAGATAAAGACTTCCTTTGTGAGAAGAAGAATTGTTGTCCACAATCACTTCATTGGTTTGCCAGTCGCGTTCGCGGGGAGTATAGACAATAGCTCCGGCATTTTCAAGCATTGGGATGAGGTAAGGCACTACAATTGATTGAGTATAAAGGTCTTCTGTAGTGGCAAAGAGTCGAGGACGTTGCCATTTCCATTGGTCTACCTTATTCTTGTAATATTTGCCGTGGCTTTGCCAAAGTGCAATATGTCGGTTTTGCATTCCTCGGCTGATATTATACGGGCGGGAGATATTTTCTACCCACGGTGCTCCCTGGTATTCTGTGGGATAAAGACGGGATTTGTCTTTTGGAATCTTTTGGCGGAACGCATTGGGGATGAGCTCCTCAATCGGTCGACTATCGGCATAGAGTGCTATTTTGTAATAATTGACCGGTCCTGGAAGGATTTGTTTCACAGAACGGTAGATAGCCTTTACATTTTCTTCTGTAAACGGTTGATATCCGAAATTAGGGTTAGTATACACTTTAAGTGATTTGTTCTGATGGTCTATTTCGATATGGTCCAGTTTGCATCTGCCTATTTGGGCATAAGAAGTCTGGTATTCTTTTAGAAATCCGTCCAGTCTTTGTTTCACGTTCTGCTCCAGACTTTGTGCTTGGAGATTTAGGCTGTAGATAAGGAATGCAGCACAGAGCAATTTGTTTTGTTTCATGGTAGAAAATCAATAGGTTATTGGATGGTTTTTCCAAATGGAGTCAGAGCAAGGCTGGCCATTTTGAAATGTTGCATGCCGAATGGGATGCCGATGATGGTAATACATAAGACTACCCCGGTTATCAGATGAGTCAGTGCAATCCATATCCCACCTATAAGAATCCATATTAGATTCATTACGGTGCTCAGACATCCTGCTTCAGACTCTTGGTTGACAATTTTTTTGCCAAAGGGGAAAAGTGCTAGCAAACCGAGCTTGAAGGTTTGTATGCCGAAAGGGATGCCGACGATGGTAATCATCAACAGCAGACTTGATAACATATATTCAAGAGCTACGACTAGGCCTCCCAAGAGAAGCCATAAAATATTCATTAATAGATTCATCTTCTTATAATTTAATTGTTGATAGATACTTGTTTACTAGTTGACTTGTCTTTAGTGGCAGGGATGGTGAGTTGTTTCAGCTCCTCCATTGTCCCGTTGAATACATTTAGGTCCACCCTTTTGTTGATGCCGGGAAGTAGTCCCACATCAGTATGTTGCCAGAATTTCCATTGGCCTTCGTACCTTACGGAATCTACATAGTAGTGGGCAATCCAGTAGGGGTAGGTGTTGAAGATAGAGTCGTTCAGGTATTTGGTTTTGAATTTGTAAGATGTATATAAGATAGGTTTCACCCGATAGTGTGATTCTATCTTGTCAAGCCATATTTTCAAATCATTCTTTAGCTGATCGATATTTTTCCCCTTCTTTTCAATGTCAAGTACAGGTGGAAGGTCACCTGCGGTGAGTTGTACAGAGTTAATAAAGAAATCAGCTTGCCGTATCGGGTCCGAATTAGGATTATAGAAGTGGTAAGCTCCCCTTATAAATCCATACTCTCGTGCTTTGCTGAAATTCGTTTTGAAAGTGGTGTCGCTGAAATCTCCACCTTCAGATGCTTTCATGAATACAAATTGTATCGGGTAGGGGGAATATTGAGTTTTTTCCAATTCATTCCAGTTTACTGTGCCTTGATGGTGCGAGAGGTCGAATCCGTGAATGGGATATCCGTAAGGTATGCATACGCCATAGGCTTTTGCACCGTAGCATGGTTTCCACCGGTAGGCATAAGGACGAATAAAGAAATAGTAGAAACCTGTTATAAAGCAGACAGCTGTGACACCCATAAGCAGATAGTACACCCAATCGGGAAAATGATGGGAAGAGGCAGTTTTAGCAATGTTAGAAGGGGCACTTTTCCTTTCCTTTTTCCTTTTTTGTTTGGGGCCGCTTCTGTGTCTTGGGGTGGCAGAAGACGCTCCCGTGGTTTTTCGTTTACGGGTAGTTGTAGTGCTTGAAGGCTTTTCTGCTACCTTTTTTACGGGAGATTCTTTTTTCATGATATAGAGTCCTTTATATGTTTGAATCAGAATAGAGTAATATCTTTCTTAAGACAGAGTCTGGAAGATATTTGGTGCATTTATATTGTAAAAGGCTGTTTCAAAATAAAGAGAATTATTTCAAAACAGCCTTTTGGGTTTATTTCAGTTCAGAGAACAGAATTATTTACCTTGTTCCAACTGCAAAGTCTTGGTAGGCTGGTCGCATACTTCGCTAGGACCGAAGTACTGGATAGGACCTGGATAAACGTAAGCAGTTTCCTTAGCCCAAGTTTCACGCTGTGCAGCGAAAGCTTTGAAAGGAGCACCTTCCAGTTTAACCAATGCTTTCTGGATAACCGGCTTCATTTCACCGTGACGACGTTCCATGTTCATCATCATAGTGATAGGCACACCACCTGCAATCCATTCAGCAGCAGGAGCAGTAGTGTTGCGTACAGAAGACATATAACCAGTCTTGCCGGCAGCCATCAACATAGAAGCAGTGTAACCCAAAGAGTAGCAGTAGTCTGCATCGAAGTTAGAAGGAGCAGCGCAACGTCCTTCGTAACCGAAGAAGTGGTGCTGAGCAGCAAACTTACCTACAAATTTTCCTTCTTCTTTCCAAGCAGCCAATTTAGTAGCTACCATTTCAGACAGCAATTTTTCAGTTTCAATCAAAGAAACCTGAACGTTTCCGTGTGGGTCGCGGTCCAAAGACAACTGGCGAGCTACACCTTCAGGAAGAGATGCATAGATAGCTGAGTTAGCTTCAGACAATTTGCTGATGATGTATTCACGCTGTTTTGAGCGTTTGATGTTGTTGAACTCTTCACCGTTGTGAGCCAAGAAGTCGTTCAGTTCAGCAATCAAGCTCTTCATAGCAGGGATGAATTCAATCAAGCCTTCAGGAATCAATACAGTACCGAAGTTGTTTCCGTCAGCAGCACGATTAGCTACTACCTGAGCGATGTAAGTAACTACGTCGTCAAGTGACATGTTCTTTTCTTCTACTTCTTCAGATACGATACATACGTTTGGCTGAACCTGCAAAGCACATTCCAAAGCGATGTGAGATGCTGAACGGCCCATCAATTTGATGAAGTGCCAGTATTTACGAGCTGAGTTACAGTCGCGCTGGATGTTACCGATAACTTCTGAATAAGTTTTGCAAGCTGTATCGAAACCGAAAGAGGTTTCAATCATTTCGTTCTTCAAGTCACCATCGATAGTCTTAGGACAACCGATTACCTGGATGCCATAGTTTTTAGCTGCATAATATTCAGCCAAAACGCAAGCGTTAGTATTAGAGTCGTCACCACCGATAATAACCAATGCTTTGATACCCAATTCTTTCAAGATTTCGTAACCTTTTTCGAACTGTTCTACTGTTTCCAGTTTAGTACGTCCAGAACCGATGATATCGAAACCACCTGTATTACGATATTCGTCGATGATATCAGCTGTCAGTTCTTTGTATTTGTGGTCTACCAAGCCACCAGGACCTAAGATGAAACCGTATAATTTGTTTGCTGGGTTCAGTTTTTTGATACCGTCAAACAAACCAGAGATTACGTTGTGTCCACCTGGAGCCTGACCACCAGACAAGATAACACCTACGTTCATTGGTGCGTGTTCGCTGTCAGCACCTTCTACGAACTGAATCAGCGGCATGCCGTAAGTGTTAGGGAAAAGTTTCTGGATAGCTTCCTGGTCTGCTACTGACTGAGTAGCTTCTCCTTCTTTTACTGCTACAGCGCCCTGCAATGCTTTAGGCAATTTTGGCTGGTAAGCAGCTCTTGCAATTTGTAATGCACTTTTTGTCATAGTTGTTTTTATATTTATAAAGGTGTATAAATTCACTAGTTGATGCAAATTTCGTTTTTTTTTTGCAAATATGAAAACCTGAGGGCAGAAAAAACGGTTTCTTTTTGGTTTTTGGTCTGCCTGTTGAAATTATGCTGTCATTTTTATAAGAATATATCGGCATTTTCTGTGAAATATACCGACGTTTCGCTAAAAATATGCCGACGATTCACCTAAAATATGTTGACGATTTGCTGAAAATATGCCGACGATTTTAAAGTAGCCTTTTTATCTCTTTTTTCGGCTTTTTTCTCAATGTTCTTTTATATTGACAAATTTTAGAGTAAAGGTAGTTGTTGAGTTTGGAATACTTACTACATTGATATTGCCTCCATGTAGTGCCATTATCTGTTTGCAGATGCTGAGGCCGATACCGGAGCCGTTTCTTTTGGTCGTGAAAAACGGCACAAAGATTTTGTCTTGTACTTCTGGCAAGATGCCTTTTCCGTTGTCGGTTATGGATATGAGATAAATCCGGCGGCTTTCATCATAGTGACTGCTTATGGTAATCTGTGGGTTATCGTTGTCCTCACATGATTCGTAAGCGTTTTTCAGCAGGTTGATGAATACCTGCTCTATCTGTGCATTGTCGATAAGGAGCGTATAGTCGGTCTGTCTGGTATGAAAGCAGATGGGGAGTTTTGTGAAAAGTCGTTGTATAGTATCCATAAGAACACTTACTTTTACCGGAGAAATTACGGGTGTACCTATTCGGGTTAGTTTGCGGTAGTTTTCTACAAACCCTAGCAATCCTTTACTCCGGCGGTGGATTGTTTCCAATCCTTGCCGGATGATGTCGTAGTCTTGCTGCTCCTGTTCTTCTATGAAATATGCCGGTGGTGTTTCTGTCGAAGGGAGGTAGTCAGTAAGTGTATCGCTCAGCGAGATGATGGGTGCGATGGAGTTCATAATTTCGTGTGTTAACACTCTGACCAGTTTCTGCCAAGCTTCCATTTCGTTTTTTTCAAGTAAAGTTCGGATGTTGCGCAGGTGAAACAGGCGGTAGCGGGTGCCCTTTTGGATGTACCGTGTTTCTGTGACTGCCCAGTCAATGGCCACTTCATCGTTATAGATGCGGATAGTCTTGATTTCACCAGGTTTTATATGAGATAATATATCCGGAAACTGTGGGTTCTGTTTTTCCAGTTCCTTGATATGATGGATGGCATATCCGCATAATTGCGTCTCGGCACACCGGTTGCTCCAGATTACTTCTCCCTCCGGATTGCATACCAGAATGCAGCTATCAATGGTATTAAGCAAGGTTTTGTAGTAGTCGCTTTCTTCTTCATGTTGCAGGTAGGTGGTTTTTAGTTTCTGGATAGTCTCGTTGACGAGCTCGGTTATTTGCTGTTCGGTTTTTGATTTCCCGTGGTAAGAATAGTGCGATGAAAAGTCGTGTGCATGGATATCTTTCAACATTTGCAGTAGCATACGTTGTTTTTGCTGGTGGATTTGTACAATACGTATGTACGACCACCCGACGACCAGGGCGAAACAGATCATCATAAAGTGCTGTTGGTGTAGAAAGTAATAGGTGACAAGGACGGTGCTTCCTGTCAAGACTAGCAGCATGAAGGACAAATGTAGCAGTGAAGAGTGTTTCATGGTTATATTTTTTCTAATTTCCGGTATAGTGCATATCGGCTGATGCCAAGTAGTTCGGCCGCTTGAGTTAGGTTCCCGTTGCAGCGTCTGATAGCTCTTTCTATGGCATTTTGCTCCAGTTCGTGCAAGTTGAGGCTCTCGTTTTCTTCCATCCTTTTTTCAGGTTGTGGGGTCAGGATGAAGTCATCCGCTTTCAAGAGAGGGGTGTGGCTCAAGATGACCGCCCGTTCGATGGCATGTTGCAGTTCGCGTACATTTCCCGGCCAAGAATACATCATCAGTTTCTGTCGGGCTTCTTTACTGAATCCTTTGGGGCTTTTCTTGTATTTTCGAGCAAAGATTTGCATAAAATGTTCAGCTAGTAATAGTACATCTTCCCCTCGTTCTCGAAGAGGCGGAATGTGAATTTCGATAGTATTGATGCGGTAAAGCAAGTCTTGGCGGAATCGTCCTTCCTCTACCAACTGATGGATAGGGGAGTTGGTGGCGCAAATAAGGCGGATGTCAATGGGAGTAATCTTGGTCGACCCTAACCTTGAAATCTGTTTCTTTTCAATGGCAGTGAGCAGTTTGCTTTGCATCGGCAGAGAGAGGTTGCCTATCTCGTCCAGAAAGAGTGTTCCTCCTGTAGCCACTTCCATGCGTCCGACTTTGGCTTGATGTGCATCGGTGAAAGCCCCTTTTTCGAAACCGAATATTTCCCCTTCGAAGAGTGCTTCGGGGATACTTCCCAAATCAATGGTGACAAACGGTTTGTCTTGTCGTAGCGAATGGTAGTGGAGAGCGCGTGCCACAAGGTCTTTTCCGGTGCCATTTTCTCCTAAGATAAGTATATTGGCATCTATTTCGGCCAGTTGGGTGATGGTTTTTTCCAGTTCTTTCATAGCAGGCGACTGCCCGATTATCACCGGCATTTTTAGTGTGGCGTTCAAGGCTGTCATTTGGCTTTTCAGTTTGTTGATTTCGCGGCGTGACTGTCGGAGTTTGATAGCTGTGGACAGGGTGGCTAGAATTTTCTCTTTTTCCCAAGGTTTGGAGATAAAGTCGGTAGCTCCAGCTTTGATGGCTTTCACGGCTTTGTCGGTATCGGCATAGGCGGTCATGAATATCACTACTGCTTGTTTGTCTGTTTGCAGTATTTGTTCCAGGCAGTCAAATCCTTCTTTCCCGCTGATGGCATCTTGTTTGAAGTTCATGTCGAGCAGGATGACATCCGGTTCAAATTCTTTCATGAAGCGTGTGATTTGGCTAGGCTGAGTACTCACCTTTACTTTTTCCACATGTGGTTTCAACAACAGGTTTAATGCAAATAAAACATCTTCGTTGTCGTCTACAATTAATATTTTTCCTTCTTTTTCCATAGCGGCAAAGATACGTATTATTTTGTTTGGTTGTATGTGCGTTTTCGCACGTAAAAAGTGCGAAAACGCACGGGGTAATTAAGGAGGATCTTTATTAAGTTGCTAATAAATAGAGAATTACTGTGTTGGCACGAATTTTGTAATAAAAATGTTGGATTCTTCAATCTAGTTAGAAATAGAGACGACAGTCAAAAGGAGAAATCAATTTAAGGAATAAAGAATAAGCGATATGATGAAACAAATTTGGTGCAGTATATGGGTTGTAGGAACATCTGTGTCGGCATTATCGGCACAGCTACAAGAAAAGGTCAGTCTTACACTTTCCGATGCCATTCGGATAGCTCAGGAGTTTTCTCCAGAAGCAGTGGCGGCCCGTCATTCTTATCGTGCTGCTTATTGGAACTATCGGTTTTATAAGGCCAATTATTTTCCGTCGTTGACATTGAACGCTACTCCATCGTTAACCAAGTCTATCAATAAGATTACGCAGCCAGATGGAACAAATCTCTTCTTGAAGCAAGACCAGTTGAACAGTGACGTAAGACTGAAAGTAAATCAGAATATCTGGTTTACTGGAGGCAGTATTTTTTTGAATACCAATTTGCAGCGTTTAGATGATTTTGAACATGATACCCGAGCCTATAGCTCTTCGCCAGTAGAGATAGGCTATGAGCAATCGCTGTTTGGATATAATGGGTTGAAGTGGGACCGCAGGATAGAGCCTGTCCGATTTCGTGAATCGCAGAAAGTATATAATGAAACTTTAGAACTGGTAGCTTCGGAAGCGAGTAGCCTGTTTTTTAATTTGGCTACTGCTCAGACAAATTTAGACATTGCTTCTTATAACTATGCTTCAGCTGATACTTTGTACAGATATGCCGAAGGACGTTATCGGATAGGAACTATTACGGAAAACGAGATGTTGCAGCTGGAAATAAACAAGCTGACAGAAGAGACAAACATGATGAATGCCCAGATAGAGGTAGAAGATAAGATGCAGGCTTTTCGCTCTTTTTTAGGGTTGAGCCATGAAGAAGTGTTGAGGGTAGTTCCTGATGAATGGGTGCCTCAGTTTGAAATTCCATTGGGTAAGGCTTTGGAATATGCTTATGAAAATAGTCCGGAGCCGGAAATGTTTGAGCGAAGAAGGTTAGAGAGTCGGGATAAACTGGCACGTGCCAAGGCTGATGCCGGGCTGAAGGCCGATCTATATGTGCGTTTTGGATTATCTCAGATAGGAAAGGAGTTGCATCAGGTTTATCGTGACCCGATGAATCAATTGTATGCCAGTGTTACAGTTGCATTACCTATATTGGATTGGGGGAGAGGGAAGGGCCGTATACGCATTGCTCGTTCTAATGTTGACCTGGTAGACACACAGGTAGAGCAGGGAATGAAGGATTTTGAATTGAATGTAAGTAAGATGGTGCGTCAGTTTAACCTTCAGGCCAAATGTGTGGCAGTAGCTGCAAAAACCAGTCGCACGGCAGAACGTCGCTATGAAGTGGCAAAGCGGTTGTATCTATTAGGAAAGTCAACGGTACTTGACTTAAATTCGGCAATCTCGGAAAAAGATGCTGCCCGGCGCAACTATATGCTTACGCTGAAAACCTATTGGAGTTTATATTATGGGTTACGCAGTATGACCGGATATGACTTTGAAAATAACCGCAAACTGGAAGACCATTTTCCAGAAATATGATGATTGTTATTGTGAATATTTGATAAATTGATTAGACTATGGATATTAAGTTGGAAAAGAAGCCGTGGTATATACGTCACCGTTTAACGATAGTGTGTGGGGGTGCTTTTGTAGTGTTTTTTATCTATGTAATAGTTTTAAGCCTTGGTCCGAGCCGTTTTAGGGTAGATACGGAGCGTGTTCAGATTGCTGAAGTGAAAGATGATAAATTCATGGAATATGTAGATGTGGAAGGATTGGTTCAGCCTATTCTTACCATTAAAGTGAATACCCGTGAGGCAGGTAGTGTACAGCGTATTGTAAAGGATGAAGGTTCGTTGGTGAAAAAAGGGGATACTTTGTTGGTTCTTGACAATCCTGAACTGAACCGTAGCATTGATGATCAGCGTGATGAATGGGAAAAACAACGATATACATTCCGTGAACGTGAGATAGAAATGGAACAAAAAACACTGATATTAAAACAACAGTCGCTTCAGTCGCAATATGAAATGAATAGTCTGAAGAAAAAAATGGAACTGGAAAAGGAAGAGTATCAGATGGGAATTAAAAGTAAGGCTCAGCTAGAAGTGGCTCAAGACGAATTTGATTTCAAACTGAAAAAAACGGCTCTTGAAATGGAGAGTTTACAGCATGACTCTGTAATGACTATGATAAGAAAGGAACTTTTGCGGAACGAGCTGGTTCGTGAGCAGAAAAAATACGAACGTTCTATTTTTCGCTTGGAGAACTTGGTGGTGAAAGCCCCTATTGACGGACAATTGAGTTTTGTTCGTGTCACTCCAGGACAGCAGGTATCGGCAGGCGAGAGTATGGCGGAGGTAAAAGTGCTTGACGCTTATAAGATTCATACGCAACTTAGCGAATATTACATCGACCGTATCACTACCGGACTTCCGGCTACCGTGACTTACCAAGGCAAGCGCTTTAGCTTGAAGATTACCAAGGTAGTTCCCGAAGTAAAGGACCGCATGTTTGATATAGATTTGGTCTTTACCGATGAAATTCCAGAGAATGTTCGCGTAGGTAAGAGTTTCCGAGTTCAGATTGAACTTGGTCAGGCCGAAAAAGCCCTCGTAATGCCTCGTGGCAACTTCTATCAACAGACCGGAGGACAGTGGATTTTCAAGGTCAATACCGATAAGACCAAAGCCGTGAAAGTACCTATCACCATCGGTCGTCAGAACCCTAAACAGTACGAAGTGATGGAAGGTCTACAGCCAGGAGATTTGGTCATTACCACTGGATATGATACCTTTGGAAATGCAGAAGAACTGATTCTAAAATAAAATACAACTAAACTCATGATACAGCATTATTTAACAACAGCTTGGCGCCAATTGATGAAATACAAGGCGCAGAACTTGATTGCCTTATTAGGCTTGGGCTTGGCACTGCTTTGCTTCAGTGTATGCCTGCATGTGAGTCGCTACATGTTTAATGTAAATGAAAGTATAGAAAACAGAGACCGGATAGCCAGAGTCAAGGTGAAGCAGATAGAAAATGACAAAGTCTTGAGCATGACTTCCAGTCAGCTTGCTGCCGAACTTCGCACCAAGGGACTGCATAATGTGGATTTCTGTGCCGTGTATGAAAATGACACCCGCGAGTACAATGTAGTGTTCCATTCTCGGCATATATTCATCCATCACCCTCGATACCGAACACCGGCAAAAGGAAATGGCAATCCGCAAGATAAATGGAGCCAAGATGTATCATATAGTACTTATATTTGCGCGTCTATACCTA
>JARIAN010000154.1 GCA_029257865.1 Phocaeicola sp. | reverse complement strand
TACAGACTTTCCCCGATGCGGTAAACGAACTGATTCTTTACCTGTCGAATCGGATGATGCCACCGTTTGCCTTGTTGCGTAACATTGGTATGCAACTAGTCTTTATCGGCCTGATAGGCTATCTGGTATATAGGTCTATTGTCCCTTTAGTAAAACGTTATGGAAGAAATAAAATACAGCGGGGGTAAAGAAATCTGTGTGGCACTTGGAGTGACGATTCTTCTGGCACTGTTCCTGTTCAGGGTAGAAGATTCGTACCGCATTGGCCTGTTGCTAGTGGTTGGGGCACTGCTGCTCCTGCGCCCGCTTTGTTTCCTGAAATGGAGTCTGCTGGACGGATGCGTAGCGGTCCTTGCCCTGTCCGACCTCTTTTCCTGTTTTTATGCAGCCTGTCCGATACCTGCCCTGGACGCGGCTTTTTATGCGGTCTATATGCTGGTTACGTATTTTGTCTGCCGTAGGCTGTTCATCCACGAACGTGCCTTGCAGATTTTACGTGTGGGTAGCTTACTCTCGATAGGAACTGCCCTCCTGTTGGCAATCTGCTCATTCTTTGTATTCCGAAGATCGGTGCTGGAAGTCGGGTTTGAAGATACGTATCATTTCCGCTTTTTGTTCCGCCCGTTGGGTTACATCACTAACATTTGGGCAGAAGTGCTGCTGATGGTGTCTGGCTGGATTTGCCTTATGCGTCGTTGGTCGGTACCGCTTCAGTTTTTATGCCTTGTGGCCATCCTACTTTCTTTTTCGCGTGGTGCTTATATTGCACTCGGCATTTATTTACTTTTTGCATTGCTGTTCTTCCCGAAAGTAGAAAAGTTGCGGCTGTGGTTGCCGGCTGTGGCCGCCATACTTCTGGTTGTTATCCTCTTGCCAAAAGAGGTTCACACCACCCTGCAAATGAACAGGACAGCTTCTCAACAGCAAAGCACTGAAAGCCGGATAAGTGGCACTGCGGCAGGTTGGCAGGCATTTATGAAACGTCCATTGGTGGGGTATGGAAACGGGAATTATACATATGCCGTTGATGCCATTATCGGACAAGACTGTACGAGGCCGTTTACTTCTATAGCTCCCAGTTTGCCGGTTCAACTTCTAGTTGAGAAAGGAATGTGCGGAACGTTAGTTTATCTGTTTGTAGGAATAATGACAGTTTGGATCTTGTGGCAACGTCGGAAAAAACCGGATAGCCGTATCATTGCGGCAACCCTACTGGCTGTTTGTGTAAAAGATTTTGCTCAGGCCACATGGCTGGGTACCCCAGTCTTACTACTGATGACCTATATTTTGTTGGCTTATTTGCAACGGGATGAAACCCTGTCAACAGAAGCAGACTGTACGGCTTATATTGTTCCGGCATTTGCAATGGCAGCATGGGTGAGCTGGAACATTCCGTCGCTTCGTTTTCAGATAGATTCTACCTTTGATTATTTGCAGGATAGGAACTACGACGCTGCTTACGCCTGCCATCCGGAAGATGTCCAGTTGCAATATCTGTATGCCCAGTCTGCAAAAGATGAATTTCCGGAAAAATCAGACTCAATATTGAACTCTCTTGCTTACCGTTATCCGAGGAACAGTTTGTACCTTTCGGCATATGCCAGACGATGCTATCAACAAGGAGACAGTATGGCTGCTGTACAGCTAATGGCTGAAGCTGTACGCTACACGCCGCGTCTGGTCAATGGCGAACTGATGCATGCATGGAAGCATCAAGATTCACTGTTTTACAACCAGGTGTGGAAAGCGATCGTTTCTCTTCGCCCAGGACTGGATGCGACACCAGCTGATTATGCTCGTTATGGCTATCTAGCCTATAAAGTTGGTGATACGTTGCAAGCAGAAAGGTATCTGCAACAGGCGGTTCGTAAATTACCTAATCTGACAACTCCATGGCTGTTGCTAGGCGATACGATGAAATACCGTCTGCTTATTTATGGTGCCTTCCAGCGGGATTTGTCGCATAAAACACTGCCAGAACAGTTTGTTCTTTCTACCGATAGCCTATTCTATATGAATTATGCACCAAAAATGCAAAACTGGTATGGAAAAGCAGTTGTTTCATTATTTCCTCCTCAGCAAGCCGACTGCATTTCTCATGAACCAAAATGACATCCAAATAGATTAGTATGTTAATTCAATATCGGTTGTGAAAGAAATAGATTCATCTGCTAATTTCATCTGTATAAAGGGAACATATCTTGCTTTCATACCAAGGGCCATGAACTACCTTTTTTGTTTAATAAAAGAACTGGTTAGATAAAAAGACAGGAGGGAGGTTGTAATTTACAACCTCCCTCCTGTCTTTTTAGGATATCTTTAATTAATGTATTAAAGTATTTGTACCTTCTACGATATTACCCATAGAAACGACGCATCGTACATTTGCATCCTTGTCCAGAATAACCATATCGGCATCTTTGCCTTTTTGCAGACTTCCTTTCCGGTTGTCAATGCCAATGATGCGTGCAGGTGTTTCCGAAGCCATCTTAATGGCATCTTCCAATGGAATTCCGGCTTGCTTGTACATCACCTGTACCAAGGTATCCATTGTAGCGATACTTCCTGCCAAAGACGAGCAGTCGCTCAGTTTACAAACTCCATTGTCGATGATGTATTGAGAGTCGTTGATGCTTTCGCCTTTATATGCTGCATATTTCAATGCATCAGTAACCAGACAGGTCTGGTCAGCTCCTTTCAGTTTATATACCAGCTTGAGGATAGTGGCAGGCAGATGAATGCCATCAGCAATGACCTCCACACTCATTCCGTCTGTCAGGTACACACTTTCTACGGTACCTTCATATTTGTATTCACGGCGTTTATGGAATCCAGGCATTGCATTGTAGAAGTGAGCGGCATGAGTGAATCCGCTGTTGAATGCTTCCTTGATTTCATCATATTCAGCCTCCGTGTGGGTGAGTGCAGTAAGAATACCTCGGGAAGAAGTCTGCTGTGCAAATTCATGCGCCCCCGGTAGTTCCGGGCTGATGTCCCAGCGCTTGATGCACTGTCTTTCCAGCAGCGGCATATATTCTTCCGGATTAGGGGTTTTCAGAAATTCTTTCCACTGTGCTCCTGCCATTTTAGAGTTCAGGTATGGACCTTCGATATGAAGTCCCTGAATGATATTTTCTGGCAGTGCCATCATCTTTTCGCAAACTTCCACAGCTTGGTGGATTGTTTCGAAAGAGGTAGATGACAGGGTCGGAAAAATAGAAGTGGCACCATGTTTGAGGTGTGCATTGACAGCGGTGCTGAATGCTTCTTCTGTAGCTTCTGTAAAGTCAGATCCTCCTCCTCCGTGAGTGTGCATACTAACAAAGCCCGGTACGATGAACATACCTTTGGCATCGACTACTTTTGCTCCGATAACAGCCAGGTCGCAGTTGGTTACTTCTACGATGCGTCCGTCGCTGACGATAACAGAGCCGTCTTTAATCCATCCCTGTGGGGTGAGAATAGTTCCGTTTATAAATTGCGTAAGCATGATATTCCGTAATTAGAATAATTTATTGGTTCCTTCTACTAATTTACCCATAGACCATACGGCTCTTACATTCAAGTTCTGGTCAAGAGCGATGATATCGGCGTCTTTTCCGCGTTCCAAAGTACCCTTTCGGTCTAATACACCCATGATACGTGCAGGAGTTTCAGAAGCCATACGGATAGCATCTTCCAAAGGAATTTCTGCTTTCTGAACCATTGTACGGATCAGACGGTCCATTGTAGCGATACTACCAGCTAGGGCGGAGCGGTCGGCCAGTTTACATACACCGTCTTCAATGATGACACGTGGGTCGAATGCTTCCTGGCTGTCGCTTGCAGCACAAGCCAATGCATCTGTAATCAGGGCAGTTTTTTCTACACCTTTGATTTTATGTACCAGGCGCAAAATAGTTGGAGGTACGTGGATACCGTCAGCTACAACTTCTACTGTCATATCATCCATCAGATAGATGCTTTCTACCGTACCTTCATATTTATATTCGCGGCGTTTGTGGAAGCCAGGCATTGCATTGTAGAAGTGAGTGGCATGAGAATATCCTGCATGGTAGGCAGTATAGATATCTTCGTATTCAGCTTGAGTATGACCTACTGCAGCCAATACACCCTTAGAAGAAATATATTTACCAAACTGCATGGCACCCGGCAATTCAGGAGCGGCATCCCAACGTTTGATGCAGTGAGTTTCTTCCAGCAGTGGAATATATTCCTGAGGGTCTGGATTCTTGATGTTTTCAGGCATCTGTCCACCTGCCATCTTCATATTGAAGTAGTGGCCTTCCAGGTGCAATCCCAAGATAGGGCTGTCTGGTTCAGACATCAGCTTTTCTGTGGTAGCTGCAGCCTGATAAATCATAGGCATAGTTGAAGAAGAAAGAGTAGGGAAGATACTGGTGGTACCGTGCTGCATATGGGCTTTTACAGCAGTGCGGAAAGCTTCTTCAGTTCCTTCCATAAAGTCTCTTCCACCACCACCGTGAACGTGGATTTCTACACCGCCAGGAACGATGTACATACCCTTGGCGTCAATGAGCTGGGCGCCGACAAGGGCAAGATCGCAGTTGGTTACTTCTAGGATTTTATTATCGCGAATGATAACTGAGCCATCCTTAAGCCATCCCTGAGGGGTGAGGATGCGGGCATTGATAATTTGAGTTAACATAGATGTTGAATGTTGATAAATGTATAGAATTATATTTTATTGTTCGCATCATACATTCTAAAAGTCGGTCTTAGATGAAGCCGACTTTCAGAATGTATGATGTCGATAACCATGCAAATTTAATAAATTAGTTTATGAAAATCTTTTTTAAGGGCTAAATCTTTTTTATATGTTATGGTTATGGGAGTGTTTTCAGAAGTTTACTTTACTCTATATATAACAAGGTGGCAAAAATAATTCATCCCGTTTTCTGTATCACGGAAAACGGGATGAATGTATGGAAGATTAATCTTTTTGTATTTTGGCTATTCCACCGGTTGTTGGGTTGAAAATAACTTTTGTATTGATTTTTTTTGAGAAGAGTTCGTCCACCAGGTTTTCTGTTCCTCCAAACTGAGTGACTGATATTTCCTGTTCGAAAAATTTCTTTCCTTGAAAACTGGCGGTTACCAGCCCTTTCCCAGGAATGTTGTAGATTATCCCTTCTGCTCTTTTCTTTTTCTTCTCGTCGGTTTTTTCTGTAGAGGCCGGTATTGGTGAGATGTTTTTCAGACTGATGTAGACCGGTTCTCCAGCAAGATTGTCGGGGGTTAAAACTCCCAACTGATTGGAGAAGCGGAGAGCAATCTGGTGGGATAACTCCTCGTTGGCAGGGATATAAAAGGTGAACAGTTTATCCTCACGGTCTTTGATGCCGGTAAACAGTTCGGTTAGTGCTTTTTCCTGCTTGTCTAGATTCTCAATGATTAGTTTCAGTGAGGCGCCATCTTTGGGCATTGTATCTGCTTGTCCACGAAGTATCAGATTCTTGCTTTCACGGATGTTGTAGATTTCCTTGGCGGTAAGGTCGGCCAGTTTGGCGGTCGATCCGGCCTGCAAGATTTCCTCCGTCATATATTGGCGAGCATTTTCATGTATGCCCGGTTTCTCCAAGGTACAGGAAAACTTGTCAGAGGGGAATGTAGACGTAGTGTTGATGGCTTTTACGATACCCTCTTCGGTCAGTTCTACATGCGAAGCTGCACTTTTGTCTTTTAGTTTGATGACGTAGGCTTTGGTTGAGTCGGGTATTCCCGCCGGGCGTATATCTATTTGTTTGAGTTCCCAAAAGATTCCAGGTTTAGAACTTACATTGTTCTGTTTCAGGTAGCGGTTGGCATACTGGCACAATTCTCCGGGTGAATAACTTACTTTGGTAGCCACCACGTTGATTTCCAGAACTGTTTTCGGTAAGAAATATACAATACCTTCCCCCTCTCCGGGGGTGTAGGTAGTAACGTCGGTGGCTTGGATAGTAGCCAAAGCCAGCACAGCCGTCAGAGGGATTGTGAATAATCTTTTCATCATAGTCTCAATCATTGTTGTCTGTTATTGATTTCCATGCTTCCGGCAGCGCATTGATAATGTCGCTGGCAGTCATGCTGATTTCTCCATATTCTCGGCTGGCGATGTCGCCGGCTGCCCCGTGAATGTATACTCCCAGCAGGCAGGCGTTTTCAGGGCTGTATCCTTGCGAGATTAAAGCCAATAGGATACCGGTGAGCACATCTCCGCTTCCCGCTGTGGCCATTCCCGGATTTCCGGTAGGATTGAATACAATCTTTCCGTTTGGGGTGATGATGGCAGTGTAGGCGCCTTTCAGTATGATGAAGCACTGCAGGTAGGAAGCCAGTTCTTTAGCTTTGCTCAGGCGTTCGTGCGAATTGCTACATTTTCCGATGATGCGTTCCAGCTCTCCGATATGTGGAGTGAGGATACTGTTCTTAGGAATCCTGTTCAAGTAGTTGCGGTGGGTGCTGAATATGTTGAGTGCATCGGCATCCAGAATCAATGGGATATAACATTCGCATATTTGGTCGATAGTGGCCTGTGCAGTTTCCTCTTCTTGCCCGATACCCGGTCCGATAGCGATAGCTTGGAAGTTGTCCAAGTCTACCGGTTCGGCGAAATAATGTTCGTGTACATCATCCTGCACCAGTGCTTCCGGTACACTCGTTTGTATAGTATGATGGTTGCATACCGGAGTGTGTACGGTGAGTCGTCCTATACCGGAGCGCATGCAAGCCTTGGCAGCCAAGATTGCGGCTCCTGCCATGCCGTATGTGCCGGCAATGAGCAACCCGTGGCCGAACTGTCCTTTATGAGCAAACTTGTTTCTTGGTTTGATGATGCTCTTCATGTAGTTTTCTTCGCTGAGATTGTAGGGCGTTTCAGCCTGGTCAATAAATTCCTGGCTGAGACCAATGTTGAGCAATTTCCATTCACCGATAAACTCCTCGTTTTCGGGATAGAAGAAAGCCAATTTAGGGAGTTGTATACTCAAGGTCAGGTTGGCGCGGATGATATTTTGTCTGATGTTGTATGAATTGTCTTCTCCCATCAGACCGGAAGGCATGTCAATAGAGACCACCTGTGCTTGTGACTGGTTGATATATTTCACTACAGAAGCAAACCCTCCGCTCAATGGTTTGTTTAGTCCGGAGCCGAACAAGCCGTCAATGATGATGTCGGTGTCGTTTAAGTGTGGAGGTTCGAAACTGTTGCTGATTTCATGGTAGTTAGGGCATCCGCATTCCTGCAGGCGTTTTACGTTGGTCATGCAGTTGCTTGACAATATACCGGTGACATTGAACAAGTAAACCTCTACCTGATAGTTTTTGAGAAACAGCATACGTGCTACAGCCACGGCGTCTCCTCCGTTGTTTCCCGAACCGGCAAAAATGACGATACGATGAGACTTTTCCCATCGGTTACTGATTTCATCGGCTATAAGTGAAGCCGCTTTTTCCATAAGGTTGATGGATAATATATTTTTATGGGCTATAGTATATGCATCAGCCTCTCTTTGTTGGGTGCAAGTTAGAATCTTCATCTTTATATTCAATATCTATTTGTCCGTAAAAGTACTAAAAAAGTATAGAAGTTTGAGGGATAATTCGTATTTTTGTCCCAATTTTTAAAGTTGTATCGTTATGGAGACTATTCAGATAAAGGATAAACGGTTTAAAACATTTATTCCTGAAAAAGAAATATTGAAAGAAGTGGCTCGTGTAGCCGATGAAATAAATCGTGACCTGTCCGGTGAGAACCCGTTGTTCATCAGCGTGTTGAATGGCTCGTTTATGTTTACTTCCGATTTGATGAAATACATCAATATACCTTGTGAAATTTCATTTGTGAAGTTGGCTTCATACACAGGAACGTCATCTTCTGGCAAAGTGAAAGAGTTGGTAGGGCTGAATGATGATATCACTGGCCGCACGGTGGTGATAGTGGAAGATATTGTAGATACAGGCTTTACAATGGAACGTCTGATAGAGACATTGCGGGTGCGCAACCCTAAGGAGATTCGTATTGCTTCCTTGTTGGTGAAGCCGGACAAACTTCAGGTTGACTTGGACATCAATTATGTGGCAATGAGTATTCCAAACGACTTCATCGTGGGCTACGGTCTTGACTATGATGGTTTGGGACGTAACTACCGCGACATCTATACCATTGTGAACGAATAAACGCAAGATATTTATTTTATTTATAAAGCGAAAAAAGAATATGTTGAACATTGTAATTTTCGGTGCTCCGGGTTCTGGTAAAGGTACTCAGAGTGCTCGTATTGTAGAAAAATACGGTTTGAACCACATCTCAACAGGTGATGTGTTGCGTGCTGAAATCAAAAACGGTACTGAATTGGGTAAAACAGCAAAAGGTTATATTGATAACGGACAGCTTATTCCTGATGCTTTGATGATTGACATCCTGGCTAGTGTATTTGATAGCTTTAAAGATAGCAAAGGTGTAATCTTCGACGGTTTCCCACGTACTATTGCACAGGCTGAAGCGCTGAAAGAAATGCTGAAGGTTCGTGGACAGGAAGTTTCTGTAATGTTGGATCTGGAAGTTCCAGAAGACGAACTGATGACTCGTCTGATTAAGCGTGGACAGGAATCTGGCCGTGCTGACGACAACGAAGAAACTATCAAGAAACGTTTGGTAGTATATCATTCTCAGACTGCTCCTCTTATCGACTGGTATAAGAACGATGGCAAATACTGCCATATCAACGGTTTGGGTACTATGGATGGTATCTTTGCTGACATCTGTACTGCAGTAGACAAACTTTAATAAAGATTTAAGAAACGGAGGGTAGAGGAATCTTTCCGATGCGAAGGATTCCCTGTTCTCCGTTTATATTCGTGTTTCTACAGGAAGCGTGAGCAGAATGTAATATTTTTTAGTTAAACTTTCACGGGAAGAAAGAACGTGTAAGAACCATGATGGCAATAGCCTGATTATAATGGTTGGGATGGACTTATTTTAGGACTGGAAAAAAACGTCAGTATATTTTTTTCAAATCGTCGACATATTTTTCTCAAATCGTCGGCATATTTTCATCAAAACGTCGGCACGTTTCCATTAAAATGCCGGCACGTTTTCCAAAAAATATAGGGATGTTTTTGCTGACAGATTGCAATGTTTTTGGAAATACCTGTATATCAAGCGTTTCTGGTGTGAGCGGCGTTTGGCGGTTGCATCGGATAAATGAAAGGGTCTGGATGTTCTTTTTTACCTGTAAAATTTCAGTAAGTGAATTATGGCTGAATCGAATTTTGTTGATTATGTAAAAATCTACTGCCGCTCTGGTAAGGGAGGAAGAGGCTCTGTGCATATGCGCCGTGAAAAATATACCCCCAATGGAGGTCCCGACGGTGGCGACGGTGGTAGAGGAGGTCATGTGATTTTACGGGGTAACCGTAATTACTGGACTTTACTCCATTTGAAATATGAACGCCACGTGTTTGCTGAACATGGTGGTAATGGTTCTAAGAACAAGAGCTTTGGAAAAGACGGTGGCGACAGGATTATTGAAGTTCCGTGCGGTACTGTGGTATACAATGCTGAAACCGGCGAATATGTATGCGACATCACCGAACATGAACAGGAGGTAATCTTGCTGAAAGGTGGACGTGGTGGACTGGGAAACTGGCATTTCCGTACGGCTACTCGTCAGGCTCCGCGTTTTGCACAGCCGGGCGAACCGATGCAAGAAATGACTGTTATTCTGGAGCTGAAGCTGCTGGCCGACGTGGGGTTGGTGGGATTCCCTAATGCGGGAAAATCTACTTTGCTGTCTACCGTCTCGGCTGCACGCCCTAAGATTGCAAACTATCCTTTTACTACTTTGGAACCTAACTTGGGTATCGTGTCTTACCGTGATGGAAAGTCGTTTGTAATGGCAGATATCCCGGGTATCATTGAAGGTGCCAGTGAAGGCAAAGGCTTGGGACTCCGCTTCTTGCGTCATATCGAGCGAAACTCGTTGCTGCTGTTTATGGTTCCGGGTGATACGGACGATATCCGTAAGGAATATGATATTCTTCTGAACGAACTGGCACAGTTCAATCCAGAGATGCTCGATAAGCAGCGCGTGCTGGCCATCACTAAATGTGACATGTTGGACGAGGAACTGATAGAGATGCTTACTCCTACGCTGCCTGAAAATGTGCCGCATGTATTCATCTCATCGGTGGCGAATATGGGTATCCAGCAGCTGAAAGATATTCTTTGGACTGAACTCAATAAGGAAAGCAACCAGCTGGAAGGTCTGCGCCATGAATCCATCGTACATCGCGCCAAGGATATGACACACTTGCAGCAGGAGCTCAAGGATATGGGAGAAGATGAAGACTTTGAGTATGAGTATGAAGACGACGACGACGATTTTGAATACGAATACGAAGAAGAGGATTGGGAAGAAGAACCTGAGAAATGAAACTGAACTTTACACATCACAGGCAATTGTTGGAATACGGCTGGAATGAGTCGTATCCCGATATGTATTGCTTCTCTACTACCCGTCATGGTGGATGCAGCGAAGGTGAATATGCTTCGTTCAACTGCAACGGATATTGTGGAGATGCTCCTGCGAATGTGGAACGGAACCTTGCACAGCTGGAGGCGCTTCTTCCTGGTGAAGTGAATGGAGTGATTCTTCCTCACCAAACACACGGCACGGAAGTGCGGGTGGTGGATGAGGCTTTGATGGCTGCTGCTGCCGATGAACGGGAGAAGGCTCTGTATGGGGTAGATGCTGTGGTTACTTCCTTGCAGGGAGTATGCATTGGTGTTTCTACGGCCGACTGTATTCCGGTATTTCTTTATGATACTCGCTTGCGTGTAATAGCGGCAGTTCATGCTGGATGGAGGGGTACATGTGAGCGAATCACGGAGTGCACCTTGCAACAAATGCAACGTACTTATGGTACCCGTCCGGCAGATGTGGCGGCTTGTATCGGTCCGGGTATCTCGCTCAAGGCTTTTGAGGTGGGCGATGAGGTGTATGCCCGTTTTCAGAAAGCCGGCTTTTGTATGGAGCAGGTTGCTGTTCGTTATGATAAATGGCATATTGACCTTTGGAAAGCCAATCAGATAATCTTGCAAGAGGCCGGAGTGCCGGAAAACAAGATTCTGGTGTCGGGTATATGTACTTGGGGCAATAATGCTGATTTCTTTTCCGCCCGCAGACAGGGAATATCTTCCGGGCGTATTTATAATGGAATAATGATGATTCATCGCGTATGAAGAAGTTAATGATAGAAGTGTCGGAAGAGTTGCGTCATGCCTGGCCCGGATTTAAAGGGGCGGCTGTGTTTGCTGAAGTAAGAAACTCTTCGTATAGTGAACCTTTATGGCAGCAGATAGAGGAGTTTACCCGGTTGTATCGCGAAAAATATACGGTAGACTCTATCAAGGAGATGCCGGCTATTCAAGCTACCCGTCAGGCTTATAAGGCATGCGGAAAGGACCCTAGCCGTTATCGGCCTTCTTCGGAGGCATTGTGCCGACGGATTCTGAGAGGGATTCCTTTGTATCAGATTGATACTCTAGTAGACCTTATCAATTTGGCTTCTATCCATAGCGGACATTCTATCGGCGGGTTTGATATGGATAAGATTGTGGGCAACCATTTGGTGCTGGGCATCGGTAAGGCTGGAGAACCTTATGAAGGTATAGGCCGTGGTGTGCTCAATATAGAAGGAATGCCTGTCTATCGGGATGAGGTGGGAGGTATAGGAACTCCTACCAGTGACAATGAACGTACTAAGATTGGACCGGAAACGAACCATCTGCTGGCTATTATGAATGGCTATAGCGGAAGTGAAGGTCTGAAGGAAGACATGGATTATATGGTAGAGCTTCTGAAACAATTTGCCGATGCCAGCCAAGTGGAAATTGTATATTTTGACTGACAAATGACAACATGGAGGGGAGGCCTTCTAAAAATTAAATGAACAATTTTAAACAATGGATGTAGAAAAGATACTCACCGAGGGAATTTTTTTTAAAGGGGCTAAGGCTGCTTCCTCGAAGAAAGAAAATAAGGTAAAGACTAAGGCCAAGAAGAAGACTTATATTACAGGTCTGCATGGTTCGGGTTCGGCCAAGATGAAAGCTGAATATCGTCGTAGCCGTGCCAATAGGCATAAAAATGGATAAAATCAAGTTTCTATAATAAATTACTAAAACTAACTATTTTTAAAATTTACAATTATGAAGAAAATGTTGTTGATGGTAGTCTTTGCAATGACTGCCTTGTTTGCTCAAGCACAGATTTATGTAGGTGGTGGTATCGGTTTGTGGCATGACCACGATGCTGACGAGACTTTGTTCTCTATCACTCCGGAAGTCGGTTATGAATTCAACCACAAGTGGGCTGTAGGTGCAGAAATCGGTTACTCTCATGCATTGAAAGAAATCGAAGATTATGATTTCACTGTAAATGCATTTGTATTTGCTCCTTATGCTCGTTTCTCTTTCTACGAAAACAAAGTGGTAAGATTGTTCCTTGACATGGGTATGGGTGTTTCTTCTTATAAAGTGAAGCATCACGATTCTGAATGTGGCTTCGAAATCGGTATCAAACCGGGACTTGCCATCAAATTGAACAAGAACTTCAGCCTCGTTACTAAAGTAGGATTTGCCGGATACCGTGATGACTATTATCATGGAGCAGACGGATTTGGTGTCGTATTGGATGGCGAAGACCTTTCTTTCGGTATTGAATACACATTCTAATCGAATTTTAGAATAAGTTAGCCCTGTGCAGAAATCGTAGATTGTATAGAGGAAGAATATGTGATATTCTCTTTAATATGTGGTCTAAAACGATTTTTACACAGGGCTTTTTCTGTTTTCTATTTGAATATTTTAGCCAGTTTTTTATATTTGTATTGTTGAACTTTAAGACAAGATTGTTATGAAGAAGTTATTGTTACTGGTGGCTTGTGTTTTTTCCTTCTTAGGTGTAGGGGCACAGCATAGATTGCATTGGGGTGTAGAAGTAGGCCTTGGAATGAGCGACTGGATGGGTGACCATTCGTCTGGATATAATGCGATGTTCAATCCTTCGGTGGGTGTCAAGCTGGATATTCCTTTGAACGGGCTGGTATCATTCCAAACCGGATTGAACTGGGCTTCAAAGGGAGTGAAATGCAAGGAGAATGGTGTAAAGATTAGTGTCAATCAGAATTACCTGGTGATGCCTTTGCTGGCTGCTTTCCATATCGGTACCGGAAAGGATTTTGATGTGGTGCTGACTGCCGGTCCTTATTTGGGAGTGGGAGTATGTGGTAAGACGAAGGGCACTGTTTCTGATGTGACAATTTCATGTCCTACATTTGAAAATGTTCCTGCGGTAGGATGGAAAGGCCTTGACCGCTTTGATGCCGGTGTACGTATCGGTGCAGGTATTGACTATTCTCATTTCCAGATTGGTCTGAACGGAGAATTCGGATGTTGTAATATCCAAAAGGACGGAGCCAAGAATCTTGGCATCTTTGCTTCATTTGGATATATGTTTTAAAGACTTCGAGGCATGATGGGAAAATTGTTGGAGCTTGACTTCTGTGGTTCAGAAAGAATATGAAGAGTATTTGACCAATAATTATCCGGACAAGAAAACTGCCTCGTGACTAAAAGAAGCATTCAATTTGTATATGATTAGAGTAGAAAAGCCGTTTTAGCTTGCATCATTGCAGGCTAAAACGGCTTTCTTCGTATCTGTTGTTATGAAATTTATTTCAAGACTTGGCGCAGGCGGTTCAAGAAATCGTCTGCTTCGGCCATGCTCAAGCAAAGCGGCGGCAACAGGCGGATTACATTGCTTCCGCTGACTCCGGTAAAGACTTTCTGTTCGTAAAGCAGTTTGCTGCGCAACTCCTTGATAGGGTTTTCAAATTCAAGTCCAATCATCAAACCTTTTCCGCGGACTTCTTTAATTTCTTTGAACTTCTTGAGTTCTTCAATCAAGTGAGCACCTACTTGAGCTGCATTTTCAATCAGATGCTCTTCTTTCATGACATCCAATACGGCAATGGCTGCTGAGCAGGCCAAATGGTTACCTCCGAAGGTAGTGCCAAGTTGTCCGTATACGGGAGTGAATTTAGGGCTGATTAAGACAGCCGACATCGGGAATCCGTTTCCAATTCCTTTTGCCACGGTAATCAAGTCAGGCTTTATGCCGCAATGCTGGTGAGCGAAGAACTTGCCGCTACGACCGTAGCCCGACTGTATTTCATCGAGGACAAGTACCGTGTTGTTCTCATCACAAGCCTGTCGTACCGCTTTCATGTATTCCTCAGTAGGAAGTTGGATGCCTCCCACTCCTTGTATGCCTTCAATGATAACTGCGCATACATCACCTTTGCTCAGTTCGGTTTTCATTGCATCAATATCGTTCAGCGGCAAGTAAGTTACGTGTCCGTTGTTGTTGATAGGAGCAATGATTTTAGGGTTGTTGGTAACCTCTACGGCCAGTGAAGTTCTGCCGTGGAAAGACTTGCAGCATGAAAGCACTCGGGTGCGTCCGTTGTAGAAAGAAGCCAGTTTCAAGGCGTTTTCATTGGCCTCTGCACCAGAGTTTACAAGGAAGAGCTGATAGTCATCATATCCGGACATTTCTCCCAGTTTGTCGGCCAGTTCCTGTTGCAGCGTGTTGATGACCGAGTTGGAATAAAATCCCAACTGTGCCACCTGTTTGCTTAGTGTTTCTATATAGTGAGGGTGGGCATGTCCTATAGAAATAACTGCATGTCCTCCGTAAAGGTCCAGGTATTCCTGTCCTTTTTCGTCCCATACTTTACATCCTTTTCCTTTTACGATATTTACATCGAACAAGGGATATACATCAAATAATTTCATGATTCTATTGGTTGGTCTGTTTAGAAAGCCGAAGGTTTAAGTTTTAGTCCTACGGTTTCTTCTAAGTTAAACATCAAGTTCATATTGTGTACAGCTTGTCCGCTTGCACCTTTCAGCAAGTTGTCTATGCATGAAACGATAAGCAGTTTGTTGTCATGTTTCTCCAGATGGATCAAGCATTTGTTGGTATTTACAACTTGTTTGAGGTCTAGATTCTTGTCTACAATATGTGTAAAGGAGTCTTCTGCATAATATTCTTCATACATCTTGATGATTTCAGGCAGTTCCACTTTTGTTTTCACCACGATGGTAGCAAAGATACCTCTAGGGAAATCGCCTCGGTATGGCAAGAAGTCAATCTCGTTATGGAAACTGTTTTGCAGTTGGGTGAGCGACTGTTTGATTTCGGGCACGTGCTGATGATTGAAGGGTTTGTAGATGCTCATGTTATTGTTTCTCCAGCTGAAGTGGCTGGTAGCTCCTGGTTTCACTCCAGCACCGGTACTTCCGGTAATGGCATTGACCATGATATCATCGTTCAGCATCAGGTGTTTGGCTAAAGGCAGCAATCCTAGTTGGATGCAAGTGGCAAAGCATCCCGGATTGGCAATATGTTTGCTATGGCAGATAGTGCGGCGGTTGAGTTCCGGCAGTCCATAGACAAAGTCGTGGTCCTCACTTTTTATGCGGTAGTCCATAGAAAGGTCGATGATTTTCAAGTCTTCAGGCACTTCATGGCTTTCCATAAATTTACGAGTATCTCCGTGTGCAGTACAGAAGAACAATACATCAATGGAGTCGAGAGGAAGTTCGTCGGTAAATACCAAGTCGGTTTCTCCATAAAGTCCTTCGTGGACATCTGTGATTTTGTTGCCCGCATTGCTGGAGCTGTTGATGAATTTGATTTCTACATCGGGGTGGTTGAGCAGCAAACGAATCAGTTCGCCGGCTGTATATCCAGCACCACCTATAATACCTGCTTTAATCATAGCGATAATAGTCTTTTTCAAGGGTTATGAACACCCTGTTGATTAGTGTATAAATAAGGAAAAGCTGCATACGTGGTCACAGCTTTTCAAAAGGAATCGTCCGGTCTGGAGGGATACCTTTCGGCTATCCCTTCGTTGTATGACCTTCTGATATATATGTAATCCCTATTGTTTAAATATTTTCTTCGTCTTTATGGTTTGCATAATATGCGCGCAATGGAGTAGACAGAACCTTTATGAATCCTTTGGCGTCTTCGGCAGTCCATCCTTTCTGCATTTCCCCATATTCTCCTAACTTGTTCTTCACTAGGTCGTCTTTCGATTCAACCCCTACGGTAGAGAAGCAATAAGGTCTCAGTTCGAGGATTGCAGTTCCGTTAACATTACGCTGTGATTCCTGCAGCATCGCTTCAATGTCTCTCATGACTGGTTCCAAGTACTGGCTTTCGTGCAAGAACATTCCGTACCAATTGGCTACCTGGTCTTTCCAGTATTGTTGCCATTTGCTTAGTGTGTATTTTTCTAGGAACTTATGTGCTCCAATAATCAGCATAGGAGCAGCCGCTTCAAACCCCACACGTCCTTTGATTCCGATAATAGTGTCCCCCACGTGCATGTCTCGTCCGATGCCATACGCTGCACCGATTTCCTCCACTTTTTGGATAGCCTTGATTTTATCGTCGAACACTTCTCCGTTTACAGCATACAGTTCACCTTTTTTGAATTCCAGTTTCAGCTGTTCTGTACCAGTTTTGGTAACCTGTTTCAAGTATGCACTTTCAGGAAGTCCCTGTGCAGAATCTAGAATTTCACCTCCGCAGATTGAAGTACCCCATATACCCACATTGTAAGAGTATTTCAGTTTGGTAAAGTCGGCAGCAAATCCGTGTTCATTTAAATAATTGATTTCATATTCACGGCTCAGTGCCATATCGCGAGTCAGTGTAATGATTTCCACTCCAGGTGCCATTACTAGGAATGTCATGTCAAATCGAATCTGGTCATTGCCGGCTCCGGTAGAACCGTGAGCAATGGCATGTGCGCCGATTTCGTTAGCGTATCTTGCGATAGCCAATGCTTGGAAGATTCGTTCAGAACTTACAGAGATAGGGTAGGTTCCATTTCGAAGAACATTGCCGAATACCATATATTTCAAGCTCTTGTCGTAATATTCTTGAGTAACATCCAGTGTCACATATTTTACGGCTCCCAGTTTATAGGCATTTTCTTCGTTCTGTTTAAGTTGCTCCGGACTGAAACCTCCTGTGTTTGCACAAGCAGCATAAACTTCGTAACCTTTCTCTTTAGCTAGGTACATTACTGTAAATGAGGTGTCCAATCCGCCGCTGAATGCAACGACTACTTTTTTCTTTTCTTCCATAAGGCGTATGTTTATTATGTATCAGGAGTTGCCTCCCTTGAGATTTAAAAATTATTGATTTTATCGTCTGTATGCAGTGCAGGGTCATATAACATGGCGGTGCAGATGCAGAATTTCCGTTTTTTATTCATAAGGATTTCATGGTTGATGCAACCTTCGCAGCCTTTCCAGAACGAATCGTCGTCGGTCAGTTCGTTGAATGTGACAGGCACATATCCCAGTTCTGTATTCATTTTCATAACTGCGGCTCCAGAAGTGAGGCTGAAAATTTTGGCTTTAGGCCATCTCAATCGAGAGAGCGTAAATGAAGCATGTTTGATTCGTTTGGCTAATCCGCAACCACGGTATTTTGGATGTACAATCAGTCCAGAAGTAGCTACATATTCTTTATTGCCCCATGATTCGATATAGGTGAATCCTGCAAATTCGTCTCCACACAAAGCTATGATAGCCTTTCCTTCTTTCATTTTGGTAGATACGTATTCGTGTGTACGTTCAGCAATTCCGGTGCCGCGTACTTTTGCAGCTTCACGGATGGTGTCAAGGATTGTGTCTACATATACCTCGTGTGAGGCATCAGCTACCATTACATCTATCGATTTGTTTGTATCCATTTTTATTCTTTAAGATTATATGTGGTTGATATTAGGTATGATTTGTGCCAGAGCCTGTTTGACATTGGTACGTGTATACCCTTCTCGTATAATAAGCATGATAGTGTCATCACCGGCTATTGTTCCAAGGATTTCATGAAAATGATTGTTGTCAATGTCATAGGCCAGACTGCTTGCATACCCCGGTCTTGTCTTGATGACTGCAATATTTTCTGAAAATTCAATTGAGATGAAACCATTGTAGCGCAACATTTCAGCTGCAGTGTGAGTGTCGGTCATACGCTTGTACATGGTATTGTTGGGCAATACATATACGTAATTGCCATTCATGCTAGCGGCTTTGGCTACTTTAAGTTGTTTCAAGTCGCGTGAAAGAGTGGCTTGGGTAAGTTGAAAACCTTCTTGATTCAGTTCTTGCAACAGTTCATCCTGACTTCCTATCTCTTTGCTGGAGATAATCATCTTTATTGAGTTCAGTCGGCTATTTTTACTTTTCATTTGTATAATTATTCTTATGCGACTGCAAATATACAGAGATTATTAATATATTATGCATAATATGCATGTTTTTATTGATTATATTCTTAAAAGATGTAAATTTATGAATAAATAATCAAGAAACATTCTTCCTGCTTGGAATAGAAGAAGGAGGTGGTCTGGTTTATGGGTGTTATATCTGTGGAGGATATTAGGGAAGGAATGCATAAAAAACAGTACTTTTGTGATAGAAATTTAAAAGAGTTGGAATATGAATACAGGTGTACTGACGGCCGACAAAGACCCGATGGGAAAGGCCATTTATGATTATTTTACGACAGGTAAGGCTGCCCGATTGCGTGTGTTTTCCTCGCAGTTTGATGAGGATGAGATTCCGGTATCGGAACTTTTCCGTTCTTATGACCAGATGCCCGAATTGGAGCAGATAGCTTTACAGAAGGCTTGCGGGAGAATCTTGGATGTGGGAGCTGGAAGCGGATGTCATTCGTTGGCTTTGCGTGCAATGGGTAAAGATAGTTTGGCGATTGATATTTCACCATGGGCAGTAGATGTGATGAAGCAACGTGGACTGGAGGCCGCTCAAGTCAATTTGTTTGATTCGCATTTTGTAGGTCAGTATGATACAATCTTGATGTTGATGAATGGTTCTGGTATTGTTGGCAAGTTGGGTAATCTGCCTGAATTCTTCCAACGCATCAAGCAGTTGTTGGCTTCGGGTGGAAGCGTGTTGATGGATTCGAGCGACTTGCGGTATCTTTATGAAGATGAAGATGGAAGTTTTGTGGTGAATCTGGCTGCCGGATATTATGGGGAGGTCGATTTTCGGATGCAATATAAACAGGTGAGAGGTGATGTGTTCGATTGGTTGTATGTAGACTTTGACACATTGTCGGCCTATGCTGCTCAATATGGCTTCCGCGTAGAGATGCTAAGTGAAGGAGAGCATTATAATTATCTGGCGCGTATTGCCTGGTGATAAGTCTGTAAGTGTTGAAAGGTAGGCGTTCTGTCATTCCTTATATATTATAAGGTGTGTCAGGGTGCCTTTCTTGTTGGAGGATAAAAAGGAGATGCATCTTTATGACACATCTCCTTCATATTGTCAGGCAATTGATACCTATTATTTATATTCCTGCCAGCTCTTAATCTGGATTTCTTCTTTTTTCATTTGGCAGAATGCTTCAATGAAGGCTTTAGCCAGACGGGCATTGGTCATCAAAGGAATATTGTGGTCGATAGCACCACGACGGATACGATAACCGTTTGTCAATTCACGTTTGCTGTGGTTCTTTGGAATGTTGACAATCAGCCCGAACTTATGTTCAGAAATCATCTTCATTACATTGTTTTCTGCATCGGCTTTTTCATCTGGCCAGTATACTGGAGTAGTAGAAATGCCATGAGAGTTCAAGAAAGCAGCAGTACCGGCAGTTGCATAGATGCTGTAGCCTTCCTTGCTTAACATTTCACTTGCATCCAACAAGTCAACCTTAGACTTGGTAGCACCTGATGAGAATAATACAGCTTTTTCAGGAATCTTATATCCTGTAGCAAGCAGCGCATTCAGCAATGCTTCATGGAAGTCATCGCCCAAGCAGCCAACTTCACCGGTAGACGACATGTCTACTCCCAATACTGGGTCAGCATTCTGCAGACGTGCAAATGAGAACTGCGATGCTTTCACACCGATACGGTCGATGTCGAAGGCCGATTTGTCAGGGTGAGAGTATGGAGCATCCAGCATGATGCGTGTAGCTGTTTCAATAAAGTTACGTTTCAGTACCTTAGAAACAAATGGGAAACTACGTGAAGCACGCAAGTTACATTCGATAACTTTTACTTCATTCTTGCGAGCTAAGAACTGCATGTTGAAAGGACCGGAGATGTTCAGTTCCTTAGCAATCTGTCGGCTAATCTTCTTAATCTGGCGAGCGGTAGAGAAGTAAATCTGTTGTGCTGGGAATACCAATGTTGCATCACCAGAGTGAACTCCTGCAAATTCCACGTGTTCTGAAATAGCATATTCTACGATTTCACCGTTATGTGCTACAGCGTCAAATTCTATTTCTTTAGTTTCCTGCATGAACTGTGAAACTACTACCGGATATTCCTTAGATACTTCACTGGCCATCTGCAAGAAGCGGGTTAACTCTTCTTCATCGTAGCATACATTCATGGCAGCACCACTCAATACATAAGAAGGACGAACCAAAACCGGATAGCCTACTTTGTCAACGAAGTGTTTCACGTCGTCCAAGCTAGTCAGCTCTTGCCAAGCAGGTTGGTCGATGCCCAACTGGTCAAGCATAGCTGAGAACTTGTTGCGGTTTTCAGCACGGTCGATAGAGATAGGTGAAGTACCCAGCACTGGCACTGACTGGCGATGCAGTTTCATTGCCAAGTTGTTTGGAATCTGTCCGCCTACAGATACGATAACACCGCGAGGCTGTTCCAGGTCGATAATATCCAATACACGTTCGAATGAAAGTTCATCGAAGTACAGGCGGTCACACATATCATAGTCAGTTGATACGGTTTCCGGGTTATAGTTAATCATGATGGCCTTGTAGCCCAGCTTGCGTGCTGTCTGGATTGCATTGACAGAGCACCAGTCAAATTCTACAGAAGAACCGATACGGTAAGCGCCAGAGCCGAGAACCACTACTGATTTTTCGTTCTTATAATAGTTTACATCATAACCTTCTACCGCATAAGTCATATACAAGTAGTTAGTCAGGTCAGGATGTTCAGAAGCTACCGTGTTGATGCGTTTTACAGCAGGAAGGATGCCTAGTTTCTTGCGGTATGCACGTACAGCCAGGTTTTCCTTCTCCATGTTTCCGCTTTGTGGTTTCAAGACGAAACGTGCAATTTGGAAGTCAGAGAATCCCATGACCTTAGCTTCTCTCATCACTTCGGCAGGAACTTCTTCCAGTGTGTTGTAGCTTTGCAGTTTCTGTTTGTAGTCAACGATATTTTTCAGTTTACCTAAGAACCAAGGATCGATTTTAGTCAAGTCGAAGATACGTTCGATAGAATAGCCTTCTTCCAAAGCTTGAGCGATAGCGAAGATACGCAAGTCGGTTGGATTGGCCAACTCATCGTCCAGATTGTCAAATTTGGTATGTTCGTTGCCTACAAATCCGTGCATTCCCTGGCCAATCATACGCAATCCCTTCTGGATGATTTCTTCGAAGCTGCGTCCGATAGACATGATTTCACCTACAGACTTCATGCTAGAGCCGATACGGCGTGACACACCGGCAAACTTAGTCAAGTCCCAACGAGGAATCTTGCAAATCAAGTAGTCGAGTGACGGTGCTACATATGCCGAGTTAGGAGTACCCATTTCACCGATTTCATCCAAAGTGTATCCCAATCCAATCTTGGCGGCAACGAAGGCCAAAGGGTAGCCGGTAGCTTTAGAAGCCAAAGCGGAAGAACGGCTCAGGCGAGCGTTTACTTCGATGACACGGTAGTCGTTGGTATCTGCATTGAATGCATACTGGATGTTACATTCACCCACGATACCCAAGTGGCGGATACAGTTGGTAGAAAGTTCCTGCAGCATTTTTACCTGTTCGTCCGACAGTGAGCAAGTAGGAGCCACTACGATAGATTCTCCAGTATGGATGCCCAGTGGGTCAAAGTTTTCCATGCTGGCAACAGTGAAGCAATGGTCGTTGGCGTCACGGATAACTTCAAATTCAATTTCTTTCCATCCCTTAAGAGATTCTTCTACCAAGATCTGAGGAGAGAATGTAAATGCGCTTTCTGCCAGTTCCATGAATTTTTCTTCATTTGGACAGATACCGCTACCAAGTCCTCCCAGGGCATAAGCAGAGCGAATCATCACTGGGAATCCGATGCGGCGTGCAGCAGCCAAAGCGTCTTCGATGTTTTCTACAGCCTGGCTCACCGGAGTCTTCATTTCAATCTCGTCTAGTTTTTTGACGAACAAGTCACGGTCTTCTGTATACATGATAGCTTCTACAGAAGTTCCCAGTACCTCTACCCCATATTCTTTGAGGATACCTTTTTCATAAAGTTCAGTTCCGCAGTTCAGTGCTGTCTGACCTCCAAATGCCAACAAGATACCGTCTGGTCTTTCCTTCTTGATGATTTCTGTAACGAAATAAGAATTTACAGGAAGGAAATAAACTTGATCGGCAATACCTTCGGAAGTCTGGATAGTAGCAATGTTTGGGTTAATCAACACAGAATAAATCCCTTCTTCACGCAAGGCTTTCAGCGCTTGTGAACCTGAGTAGTCAAATTCACCGGCCTGCCCGATTTTAAGTGCGCCTGATCCGAGAACCAGGACTTTTTTCAGTTCCTTTTTCATGCTTGTCTTTATGATTTGTTGGTGTTCCTTGTAAAGGAAATATTTATCTCATAATGTGATGCAAAGAAACGATTTATTTTGAAGAAAACAAAGGATTTGTTTATCTTTGCTGCATTAATAATTAAAGATATATACTGATGAAGAAAGAAAAAATCATATTGACCGGTGACCGTCCTACCGGTAAATTGCATATCGGACACTATGTAGGCTCATTGCGCCGCCGTGTGGAATTGCAGAATTCGGGGTTGTATGACAAGATTTTTGTGTTTGAAGCCGACGGACAGGCTTTGACCGACAACATTGACAATCCTGAAAAGGTGCGCCAAAATGTGATTGAAGTGGCTTTGGATTATCTGGCTGTAGGCTTGGACCCTGCTAAGTCTACCATTTTTATCCAGTCGCAGATTCCGGAATTGTGTGAGTTGAGTTTCTATTTCATGGACCTTGTAACTGTTTCTCGTTTGCAGCGTAATCCTACGGTGAAGACCGAAATTCAGATGCGTAACTTTGAAACCAGTATTCCGGTGGGATTTTTTACTTATCCAATCAGCCAGGCTGCAGACATCGCTGCATTCAAGGCTACTACTGTTCCGGTGGGTGAAGACCAGGAACCAATGCTGGAGCAGGCTCGTGAAATTGTACGCCGCTTCAATTACCTCTATGGAGAGACATTGGTGGAACCGGAAATTCTTTTGCCAGACAATGCTGCCTGCTTGCGCTTGCCAGGAACTGACGGTAAGGCCAAGATGAGTAAGTCGTTGGGCAATTGCATTTATCTGTCGGATTCTGCTGATGAAGTGGAAAAGAAGGTAAAGAGTATGTATACAGACCCTACTCATATCAAGGTAAGCGACCCGGGTAAGCTGGAGGGCAATACAGTGTTTACTTACTTGGATGCATTCTCTCGTCCGGAACATTTTGAACGTTATTTGCCCGACTATCCAAACTTGGATGAACTCAAGGCTCACTATACTCGTGGAGGTTTGGGAGATATGAAGGTGAAGAAGTTCCTGGCTGCCGTTATGCAGGAAGAGTTGGCTCCTATCCGCGAGCGTCGTAAAGAGTTTGAAAAAGATATTCCGGCGGTGTATGATATCTTGAAGAAGGGTTGTGAAGTGGCTCGTGAAGCTGCCGCACAGACAATGTCTGAAGTTCGCAGTGCGATGAAGATTAATTATTTTGAGGATGCTGCCTTGGTGGAAGAACAGGCAAGACGCTTTTCTCAAGAAGGATAAACAATCTTTTCTGAAAGTTGGATATATAAAAGTGGTGACATCTTTATCAGGTGCCACCACTTTTTTTATAACATTTTCAAAGCCATTTTGATTACTTTTTCAACTGGAAGTGCAGGGTCTTCTTTCAGTATGGCGGATACCACTTTCTGTGAAGGAGCTTGTGCAAATCCCAGCATAGTGAGTGCGGCGACTGCTTCTTCGTAGACTTCGGAATAGTTGGTTGTGGCGGCAGCCGAGTTGCCGGAAGCAGTGATGCTGCTTTCAATGCCCATTGCATTAATCTTGTCCTTCAGGTCAACGATGATACGCTGTGCCGTCTTTAGTCCGATACCTTTTACGGTCTTCAGTAATTTGTCGTTTCCGCTGCTTATTACGTTGCATAGTTCGGCTGGTGTCAGTGCCGATAGGATCATTCGTGCCGTATTCCCTCCAATACCTGAAACACTGATGAGCAGTAGGAAGAGCTCACGTTCCTGTTTGCTGAAAAAACCATAAAGCACATGGGCATCTTCGCGGATTGCTTCATAGATAAACAGTTTCACATCTTTTTTTCCTTGAATGGCAGAATAGGTGTTCAGTGAGATATTGATGCCATATCCTATGCCATTACATTCTACTACAGCAGCAGCCGGAGTTAGTTCTGTAAGTTCTCCTTTGATATATTCAATCATATTATTCTGATAAATTATTATTTTACTGCAAAAATAAGCATAAGAAAGTTTTAATCTGTAAGTTGGTGCCGAATAAAATAAAAAACCTTGCTTTTTCTTTCGTTTGTAATGATTTTAGTTTTGTATTTTTGTAACCGTAAAAGAAAAGAATAATTAAACAGATAAAGATATGAAGAAGATTAGAGCAGCCGTAGTAGGATACGGTAATATCGGGAAGTTTGCATTGGAAGCGCTTGAGGCAGCTCCAGATTTTGAAGTGGCAGGTGTAGTTCGTCGTAATGGTGCGGAAAACAAGCCGGCAGAACTGGCCGACTATCCGGTGGTGAAGGATATCAAGGAACTGCAAGATGTAGACGTAGCTATCTTGGCTACTCCTACCCGTAGTGTAGAAGCTTATGCAAAAGAAATCTTGGCAATGGGTATCAATACTGTAGATAGCTTTGACATTCACTCTCAGATTACCAGCTTACGCCGTTCGCTGAATGAAACAGCTAAAGCTCATAATGCTGTTTCTATTATTTCTGCAGGATGGGACCCGGGAAGCGACTCGGTGGTTCGTTCTTTGCTGGAAGCTATCGCTCCTAAGGGTATCACTTATACTAACTTCGGCCCGGGTAGAAGTATGGGACATTCTGTAGCTGTACGTGCTATCGACGGAGTGAAAGATGCTTTGTCTATGACTATTCCAGTAGGTACAGGTATTCATCGTCGTATGGTGTATGTGGAATTGGAAGAGGGTGCAGATTTCAAGACAGTAGAAACAGCTATCAAGACTGACGCTTATTTTGTAAACGATGAAACTCATGTCATTCAGGTTCCTTGTGTAGACGATTTGAATGATGTGGGTCACGGTGTAAACTTGGTGCGTAAAGGTGTGTCTGGAAAAACTCACAATCAGTTGTTCGAGTTTGACATGAAAATCAACAATCCGGCTTTGACTGCCCAAGTGCTGGTTTGTACAGCTCGCGCATCAATGCGTCAGCAACCGGGATGCTACACTATGATTGAAGTTCCGGTTATCGACTTGCTGGCCGGCGACCGTGAAGAACTGATTGCACATCTGGTGTAAGTCATCCATCGTCAAAGAAATAGAATATTACTCTTCTGCGCTCATCGTTTACTCGGTTTTGCAGGAGAGTTTTTTTGTTGGATGAACTTTCATGATGAGGCTGGATGGTTTGTTCAATATTTTTTTATTTCTTTGCAGACAGACTGCTTCCTGTTCTTTAATGGAAATGAACTTGGAGGCGGTATCATTGTAGAATCAATAAAGAAATAGGAAATGACATTAGCAAGTATTGTATGGGATGTAGACCCCGTGTTGGTACATTTAGGTTCCGTGAGCATTCGCTGGTACGGATTGATGTGGGGACTTGGTTTTATTCTGGCCTTTGAGATGGTATCACGTTTGTTTAAGAAAGAAGGCTATCCGGATGAGTGGGCCGACAAGTTGTTTATATATTGTATTGTGAGCACCGTACTTGGGGCGCGTCTAGGGCATTGCCTGTTTTATGAATGGGATTATTATGGAGCACATCCGTTGGAGATTCTGAAGATATGGCATGGTGGTTTGGCTAGTCATGGTGGTGTGTTTGCCATTATCTTGGCATTGGTATGGTATTCGCGGAAAGTTACTCATAAAAGTGTATGGTGGTTGTTCGACCGTATGATACCGGCGGTGGCTGTAGTATGCATGGGTATCCGTTTCGGCAACTTGATGAACTCAGAAATCTTTGGTTTCCCTACTACCTTGCCTTGGGGATTTGAGTTTGTCCGTTCTCGCGAGTGGCAGGAACTCTATAATCAGAATGGGGTGGCTCAGGCTTGTCATCCTACACAAATCTACGAGATGTTATATTGTCTGGCGGCCTTGATTGTTTCTTGGGTGATGTATCACAAGACTCGGCTGGCCAAAAAAATCGGTCTTATCACCGGTGTCTCACTGATTATATTCTTTGGTTCACGTTTCGGACTGGAGTTTATGAAAAATCCTCAAGTGGCAGAAGAGGCAAGTATGACTTTCAATATAGGGCAGTGGCTGAGCGTTCCACTTATCTTGTTGGGAGGATACCTGATAGCCACCAGTGGAAAACGTAAGGAGAATCTTTGATGACAGTCACCTCTTGCTTGCAGGTAACAGATTATTGTGTACCTTTGGTGAGTGATTAAATAAACAGGAAAATGAAAAAAATACTTTGTTGTATAGGCTTTCTGCTGGCTGTATTGCCTATGAAGGCTCAAGATTTGAAGTCTTGCTTCATTAATATGCCCGATTCTTTACTGCCTCTGTTGACATCGGTAAACCGTGCCGACTTTGGCGATTTTTTGGCTAGTAATATGAAAGCGCAGGTGAAAAACCGTTTTGGTCGTAATTCTGAAATGCTCAAGATGACAGACGATTACTTGAAACTGCAACTCACAGAAACATGTATGGTGGAGATGAAACTCCTTCCGGTAAATGATTCTGTAAAGGTCATTTGTATGTCACAGACATTCAAGGGGCCTGTAGAAGACAGTGAGATTCGTTTTTTTGATACTGCATGGAGTGAACTGCAAGTTGCAGAGTATTTGTCGCTGCCTTCCGAAAATCAGTTTTATGTCAATCAGGAGGGGGAACTTCAAAAAGACTCTTTGTCTGTGTTGAGGAAATATGCTGATATGTGTCTGGTAAGGGCTGAGTTATCGGAAGTAAACCAGACTTTGAAGTTTTGCTACACTACCCCGGAATATATGGAAAAAGATAACAGAAAAAGCCTTTCTGCTTATCTGAAGAAGTCGCCGTTGGTTTATTTGTGGACAGGTGGTAGTTTTCAGTTGCAGGAGTAAATGGGGATGTCTTTTATTGCAAAAACGACCGGCAGTGAATCTTTCAGTTAGAATCATTGCCGGTCGTTTTTTTGGGGGATGGTTGTAAGGGCTTTTTTATTTGTAGAGTCATTGATAGACCAATATATTGTAGGTATTCTCTTGCCGGTGTTAAGATAAATTACTATATTGCGTTGTGGTACAATTAGGATGTAATTGTTTTTTGATGATTATCAGTAAGCTGTATTACTCGAAGTGTTAGCCTTTGGATTTTATAAGTTTATTATGTATAAATGGTGTAATTGGGATGAATCTAAATTATGAAAATAGTCAATAGGAAACCGGCTGCTAGATGGGCAGTTGATAAGTCAATTAAGTTTTGAAAAGAGTTGATGTACTATATTTTAAGTTTTAATTAGGGTTCACTGAAAAATAGTTTTCTTAAAATATTATACTCTTGTCAAAAGAGCATATTTATAATGGGGATATCCGATTCTGTAATAATTTTCAGTAAGCATTTTATTTTCCGCCACAACAATTTTATCGGCTGTTTTTCAGCCGATAAAATAAAAATGTCCGCAAGAAAATATTTTTGTTTTAACATTCCGGTTTATAAAAACATGGCAGAAGAGCCTTCCTGTCGCAGTCCTTACCATGAAGAATACATTCAAACAAGTGTTTCAGGTAATCCTGAGGGTCTATGTCATTAAGTTTACAGCTTTCTATCAGTGAGAAGATGAATGCCGAGTTTTCTGCGGCTGCCTCACTCCCTATATTCATACAGTTCTTGAGTAACAGCATTACCGGTTTCATCCTTTGCTCACAGAGGTTGTTCGATATTTCCGCCGAACCATCCTTGAGGATATTTATCAGGGATTTCCACTGGTTTATTGTATAAGTGGCGGTCTTTTTCATCAATCCGTTTGCCATCGCTTTCGTATCAGCAAGAAGTGTAACCACTTTGTGATGTATACTCTCCAAAATGGGACCGGTTAGCCTTCTCCGCTTGTTTTTAACTTCTTCATGACCGAGCTTCATTGTACGGAAAAACTCCTCATTTTTGAACATGTCACCGATAAGCTCTATTATATCCATCGCAGTTCTATCCGATGAAAGGGCATCTACCCAAAGCCTCCTGCAGTGCGTCCAGCATCCTATATGAAGCACCTTTGAGTCTTCTCCGTCATACATTCTGTAAACCGTATATCCGTCTGTTGATATAGATCCCATAAAATGCTCTAGGAAGGTCTTTGCCACATCAGATGCTCTGCTACCATTATTGTAATGATAGTAAACCAACCTGACATGTTTTGCAAAGAAAGCCCATAAGTATTTTTTCCTGTAAGCCTTATCTTCCGGTGTTTCCACACCTACAAGTTCGGTAGTTTCATCAACCATGAGGTATTTTGCCTGTTGTACAAACTCCTTGAAGACATCTTCCATAAACTCCCTAAGTCTGGAGATTCCGTTATGGATATAGTTGTTCAGCGTGGTGTTGCTTATGTGGATGCCTTCTCTTGCAAGCA
>JARIAN010000136.1 GCA_029257865.1 Phocaeicola sp. | reverse complement strand
TTAATCATCACTCTATGTTTTTAATCTGTTGTTCAATCTTATAAATTGCAAAAATAAACAAAACTTTTGGTTATCTGCAATATTTCAAGGAAAAACACATTATAAATCAATACAACAAGTATTCTGTCTACACCTATTTCTATATAAGCGTATTCAGCCGAAAGAGATTCCTTACGTGACTTCTCCTGGCAACACCTTATTTATCTCTTTGCTTTCTTCACATACCCTACAATGCGTTCCAGTTCTGCTGTCACTTCGGCAGCCTCTGCTCCATGTATAGCAGTGCCAGGCATCACTTCAGCAAGAGGACACAGTTTCTTCAAATCCTCTACACTAGAACCCAAGCCACTGCCTTCGTGGGTGCAATAAGGTACAATTGTCTTCCCTTTCAAATCATAAGATTCCAGAAATGTGCATACAGCTTTAGGCATCGTATGACACCAGTTTGGATATCCCAGTACAATAATATCGTATTGTTGCATATTCTCCACAATTCCTTCAACCGCCGGCCGGACATCATTATGCCACTCCCCCTTGGCTATTTCTACAACTTCCTTATAAGTAGTCGGATAGCCTCCCACTTTTTCAATATGAAACAAGTCTGTATCTATCATCTTTGCAAGACGATGAGCAACCACATCTGTATTGCCCTGTTCCAGTACGACAATCGTTCCATTTACATAAGTTTCTCCTTTCAAAGAAAAATACGCTGTTAAAACACTCTTCTTTTCCATAAGTCTCTTTTTGATTATATCTTTTTAAAAATCATCTATCTATAGAATTCGAAAATAATATTTTCTACAAATATCACTAAATAAAATCATGTTCACATCATTTTATCCAAACAAAAGAACGGGCCTTACCAATGATTTCATTGATAAAGCCCGACTTATCTTCAACCGTTCTACCCCGAGCAAGCCTCATTCGGTTTGGAACGACTTCTCATTTCATATATCTTGAACCAACGGCTTTCTTATAATTAGCCAATGCTATCTTTTCTTTATGATAAGATTGTACTAGATTTGTATAAGCCTGAATCCATGTCAACTGAGCCGACAAGACATCCAAGATACTCAATTTCCCTTCCGAATAACTAAATGTATTCAACTCCAGGTTTTCGTCAGCCAATTCACAATTCTTTGCAGCGATTTCTATACGTTTCTGCGATTCGTTCAGCTGAGTCCATGAAGCAGCAACCTCTTTAGCTATTTGGTCTTGCTTATCCTCCATTGCATAAAGAGACTGGATGTAAAGAGCCTTCTGCAGGTTATGCTGCTTGAAACGAGCTCCCCAGCGGAACAATGGCACCTTTAAAGAAACTACAAAGCTATGGTTAAACTGGGTATCACCATTGATATTCAACATCTGCGTACCCCAAGTACCTTGATAACCCACAGCCAATGACGGATTATATTTGGTAGTACCTAGTCTGATTTGATTCTTTTGATAATCAACATTCAACTTAGAGATATTCAGTTCAGGACGTAAACCCATCACATCATTTACGTTGACCTGCTGCTGAGTTTCCACTTCCTGTGCAATAGATTCAGCTAAATTGAGAGAATCGGTAGGTTGATGCCCCATCATCACATTCATGGTCTGAAGAGCAAGTTTATAAGATTCGTAAGCATTAAGTTTCTGCATTTCTGCCTCTTTTTTTCTCACCTCCATCTGAATAAGATCAGTCTTGCTAATCATACCATCGGTATAACGATCTTGAAGCACATTCAGCAACAAGCCTACAATCTCAGAAAAATGACACATCACATTATACATTTCTTTTGCTGCTGCAGCTCCCCAATAACTGTTTTCGGCTGCAAGAATAATATTATCCTTAGTAAGTTCAACATTTTGCTCAGCAATAGCATTCTGTATTTTCTGACCTTTGTAATTATAAATCACATTACCCCCTGCAAAAATAGGTTGCATCACACTGAAACCCAAAGCATACGCATCATGTTTCATGGGGATAGCCATATCACCAAAAGGCATTTCATAATCATTGATTCGATAGGAATAATTCCCTGTAGCATCTACCGAAGGGAAAAATCCTGTCTTGGCAACCTGCATAGCCTTCTTCATAGCAACTTGCTGCTGTACACTCTGTTTCAATCCTTGGCTATATTCCAATACCTGTTTCTCAAATTCGATATAGTCATAGCTCAAAGTATCTGTACTTGCATTAGAAAATTGATATTTTCTATAATCGGGAATCAAATCGGTTCCTTGTTTTGAAGGAGTCCCCAGCTCAGAAATAAAACCTACTGAGTCCGTATCCTCTTTCTGTTGAACCTGTGCGTTCACTCCGACAGGTACAAAACCTACGAGAAGAATCGCTGTTAGTATGGATTGTTTTTTCATTTGTCCGCTCTAATTTTAAAGAATATACAATAGGTAACCGGCAATACAAAGATGGTCAAGATAGTAGATACAAACAGCCCACCCATAATGGTAGCTGCCATACCAGCAAACATCGCATCACCCAACAATGGGAGCATACCTAAAATAGTAGTTCCAGATGCCATAGTAACTGGAACAATACGTGTCTTGGTAGCTTCTATGATAGCCATGAAAGGCTTGTCGTTCTGCTCCAACTGAATTCCAATTTCATCAACCAACACAATTGCATTCTTAATGTTCATACCAATCAATCCCAACAAACCAAGTGTTGCAAAGAAGTCCATTGACTTGCCAAATAAAATCAAGCCCCAAACGACTCCGATAAACACTAACGGGAGCATCAGCATAATCAACACCGGCTTACGGTAATTTTTCGGGAACAAGAACAACAAAGTAAGATAAATCAGCAAGAAGGTCAAAGGAACGTTCTTACCCAACGCCTTGTTACTGGTGTCTTGACTTTCTTGCTCTCCAAAGTATTTCATCGTATATCCTTCCGGAATTTGCATTTCTGAACTCACACGATTCCATACCTGTTGGAAAGCTGCAATGGCATTTTCTCCTCGTTTCGGTTCACACTGCATAGCCATACAGCGTTCACGGTTGAAACGACGAATCACATTATAGTCATAATCCAGTTTAAAATCATCTATTACCTGTTCCAACTTGATAGACTGCCCCTTGGAACTAAATACGGGAAGTGTCTTTACATCATTTAGGTTCATCGTATTCATGTCGGCATCCTTCAGCAAGATAGGCATAGAGACATCATCCTCACGATAGACCCCCAATGGAATACCATTCGTAGCAGTACGGAATGAGTTCGCTACCTGCTGACGAGTAATTCCCAGGCGCAAACCTTTCTGTTGAGAATAGACTGGTTTCCATACCGGAACCTTATCTCCCCAGTTAGCACGCACCTCGGTCACCATATCACAGCCTCGGGCAATGTCTTTGGCACGCTCCACCAAAGCGGTCAGTGTATCAATATTTTCACCGATAAAACCAACCTCTATAGCAGCATCCGGCACCGGAGAAAGAGCGAACAAAGCAGAACGTGTTACCACATCTGGATAATTGTTCACCATATAATTATAGAAATCCGATTCTACTTCTTTGGCATCATCCGGATCATGAGTTTCCACCATCACGTTGGCAAAATTGGTTTTCGGACCATAAGAAGAACTTGCCAGATAATAACGGAGCGGGGAGCCACCCAATGTCACTGAATACGACTTGATTTTATCGTTTGCTTTCAAAAAGTTTTCAATCTTGATAACATCACTTTCCACAGCCTTGATGCTATACCCTTCTGGATAAATCAAGTCTGCACGGAAATAAGGTTTACTCATCTGCGGGAAGAAACTCTGCGGCATCAGAGCCATCACTACCATAGATACCACCAAAGTAGTGATGACCACAGTCAGAGTAATAAAACGACGCTTAATCAGCAAAGTCAACAATGCAGAGAACTTGTGATAAATCTTGGTGTCATACGGGTCTTTTCCTGAATCTCCTGCTTTACTCTCCGAAAGGATAAAGTTTCCGAATGTAGTGGTCTGACACAACGCCAAAATCCAACTCAATCCCAAAGAAACTGCCAACACCACGAACAAAGGCTTTACAATTTCAGCTACTGCCGCTGGAGCCAAATACATTGGCAAGAAAGAACATACAGCAATAAATGTAGCCCCCAGCAAAGCCCATTGAGGCTTCAAAGCACCATCTATCAGCGCCTTATAACGAGGAACTCCTCGTTTGATACCAATCTGTGCATTATCGGTCACTACAATGGCGTTGTCCACCAACATACCCATTGCAATGATAAATGCAGCCAAAGAAGTACGGTTCAACCCCACATTCATCATCAGCATAATAAGCAATGTTCCACCTACCGAGAACAACAAAGAACTACCAATCAACATTCCAGCACGAGCCCCCATCACCAAGAATATAATCAAGATTACAATGAAAAGCGATTCAATTAAGTTCAAGATAAAGCCGTTGTTAGCTTCTTCTGCAATCTTATCTTCCGGATAAATGGTATTCAACTCCATACCGATAGGAAGCAGTTTCTTGAATTCATCCAACTGCTTGCTCACTAGATGCCCTACAGCCACCACATCGTCTTCAGCACCACTAGCCACTCCAATACCGATAGCTCGCTTACCATCCACACGCATCAAACGTGAAGGAGGATCCATATACCCGCGCTTGATATCAGCAATATCCCCCAAACGAACTTCAGAGCCCGATTTAGTAGGGATGAGCTGGTTCTTGATATCCTCCGGACTAGTATAAATACCTTCAGCACGTACACGAAGCTGGTAGCTGCTTGTTACAAATTCACCTGTATTGACCTGCATATTCTGAGAATTCAAAATCTGCATAATCGTATTCGGATCAATGCCCAGGTTATTCAAACGGGCAGAAGAGATTGTGACATTGATAACCTCTGTCTGCTCACCATACAAGTTGACTTTCTGCACCCCATCTATCGGAGTCAGCAAAGTACGAATTCGCTGTGCCCAATAACGAAGTTCGGAATAAGAGAACCCTTCTTCGGCAGTAATTGCATAGTAGATACCGAATACATCACCAAAGTCATCACTGACAGATATGCTGGACGCTCCCTGCGGCAGCTGCGGCTGAATGTTCTCCACCTTTCTGCGCAATTCGTCCCATTTGATAGGCATATAGCTGGCCTTGATGTCCGGCTGAAGTTCGATAAGGATTTTAGAAAGTCCGAAATAAGATTCAGACTTGATTTGATATACATCCGACATTGACTGGATTTCACGCTCAATAGGCTGAGTAACCAGCTTTTCCACTTCTTGCGGAGTTGCACCAGGATATTGGGTAACCAAAGCCGCAGTCTTGATTACGAATGGGGAATCTTCCTTCTTCGGCAATTTGAAGAAAGAAAGGACACCTCCTATCAACAAGATAGTGAGAAAGAAATAAATGACCTTTCTGTTCTCTAGAGAGTATTTAGGTATATTCATTATCAGTTCCTTTTATTAATCTGTTAATACTTTTACCTGCTGGCCATCTACCAGTTTACTGCTACCGGCACACACAACACGGTCGCCTACCATCAAGTCACCTTCAACGATTACTTCGTCACGTCCGACAATTACCCCTTTGTCTTCCACATTACACTGTCGAACAGTCTGTTCCTTCTCATTGTATACAAATACAGCCTTGCTGTTTGACTTGTTATTGAACACGATAGCCGACAAAGGAACACCTACTCCTTTCACTTCGCTATGGTTTTCTATCTTCACAATTACCCGGCAAGAGAAACCTACAGAAATGTTGTATTTGTTCAAGTCAAACTCTGGGTCATCTATATATAAGAATACCGGAACACCAGAACCATCAGGTGAAGCCTCTACATATTCCTTTACTCGTGCCTTAAAGTATTTTCCCTTGCAAGTATCAAACTCTACATAAGTGGTGTTTGGACTGCTGAAATACTTGATGTTTGTTTCTGGAATATTAAACTGAACCTGAATCTTCTTAGGATTAATCAAGCAAACAATTTCCTGACCAGGCTGAACACGCTGGTAATTTTCCACATATTTTTTCTGAATAAAACCATCAAAAGGGGCACGAAGTTTTGTATCATACAACGTGCTCTCTGCACATTCATACACCGACTTAGCATTCGTATAAGTAGTTTTGCTGGTTTCGTATTCCTGAATAGAGATGGCATTTTTAGTTAATAGAGTTTCTGCACGTCTCAACTGCGACAAAGCGTTCTGATAAGAAGCCTTCTTTGCTTCCAAATCAAGACGATAATCGGTGTTATCTATTTCTGCTACTACTGTACCTTTTTTTACTCGCTGACCTTCTTGGATGTTCATAGCAATCAACGGGCCAGACATTTTGAAAGCCAAATTACTAAATTGGTCTGAAGAAACTACTGCCGGAAAAGATTTCTCAATGTATTTCAATGAAGTAGCTTCCACCAATTTCACAGGTCGGATAAACTCTTTAGTTTCTGCTTTTTCCTGACAAGAACTAACGAGGAATGCGGTAGCAATACCTAACGAAAAGAAATAATTTTTCATTCTGTTTTTACTGATTATTTATATTTACATTTATTATATTCTATCATTAACTGGAATAGATGAATTATCACCTCCCTACTCTATAGATTAAATAGAGTAATAGATGTGCCCTTATTCTTGACAGAAATTCACCAATAAATCTAATTCACGACAAACTCCTGCACATGACTCATCTATATTAGATTTAAATATCGGTATATTTATTGGGAATGCCAAAACAATCTGCAGGAAAACAACCTCATAAGTTCTTTTTGACTAAATTTTCATTGAAATATACTATGTTTTAAAAAAAACCGTCAGAAAAACTGACGGGCTAAATCTACCAAGCCTCATTATTTAATTATCTGTATCTGTTCTAATCCGTGGTCATTCCTTGCTGTACCATATATTCTGTAGTCTGCAACAATGAATAAACATAATTTTTAAGAGTTACAAATTCAGGCGACATAACAGTTTCTTGCGGTTTCCCTTCATGTAGCATATAACAGAACTCTGTCTGAGTTTCTGCATTGTATACATATAAACGTTGGTTATCTCGCGCTGCAATTGTTTTATCAGCCGAATAAAATGCAGCTGGACGACGCTCATTCATTAAATCTATTCCGAAGTTATTTTGCACATAAGGCAAATTGAGCAACGAGAGCAAAGTTGGAGCAACATCTACCTGACCTGCAAAATCTATTCGTTCTTGAGCCACAATATCATCAGAATAGATGATTAGCGGAATATGATTGAAAGACTCCGGAAGTTCACAATCGGCAGAGCCTACCAGTTTTCCATGGTCACCCAACAATACAAAAATGGTTTCTTTTCCCCATTCTTCTTGAGTTGCTGCATTCATGAACTGCCGTATACAATCGTCAGCATAACGCACAATCTGTTCTTCCGGCTGCAATTCTGCGTCTTGATATTGCTCCGGAATCACATAAGGCGGGTGATTACTGATAGTAAGTAAGGTAGCCATAAACGGACCTCCCTGTGCCGCACGTTCCCGGAGAACTGGAAGTGCATAAGAAAACAAATAGTCATCTGGTACTCCAAAATGATTGACTATCTTTTCTTTTGAATAATTTTCTTGTGCATAGATTTCGTCATATCCATTAGTGCGAAAAAATGCATTCATATTGTCATATTGACTTTCATGAGTCATAAAGAACATGGTGCTATAACCATTTTCTTTCAAGACTGTAGGAAGTCCGGAATAGACCGGAATATCCGAACCTTTCATCGCATTTCGAAACATGATGGACGGGAAAGAATAAAGAGTGGAATACAAACCATGATTGGTATGATTTCCTGCTGAATAAAAGTTGGCGAAACTTAATGACTGGCTATAAAGCGAATCCAGATAAGGTGTCAGTTTCTTGGTATTTCCAAAACGCTCCATTAATTTAGCCGACATAGACTCCATCAGAATGATTACTACATTTTTCCGATTGGGTCTGCCTTGAGGTACAATCTTTCTAGCTATCGGTGAAATACTATCTATTCCATTCCGACTATAGAACTGCTGTACCTGTCTGACGGCCAAATCATTTTCCATTAAATGCAATATCTTATTTTCAGGACGCATCTCATCCAGAGTGCTTGTCAAAAGACAAAAGACCGGGTTTATTCCTAAATTATTCAACACAGGACTTGTACAGAAATAAGCTGCGCTAACCTTGATGGGATTATAACCCAAGCGACCGCGAATACCTAACAGACAAGCCGACAAGAAAAATACTGAACAAAGAAGAATACAACCACGAATCGGCCAGGTAATTCCCTTAAAACTCATCTCATGAATATTTTCGTCTGTAAGCCGAAACAAATGCGCCCTCAAGATATGAAGTGCAACACCAAATAAAACGACTGCAATGATAAAACTAATGATATAGATATAATATGAAACTTCTCCAAAGATCATTCCCAAAGTGGTAGTCCCATATTCTGTCCAATTCCAAATGGAGGCATTCAACAATTTGCTGAAATAGTTAAAGTAAGGAATATTACCTGCCTCTCCCATAAAAACAATGGTATACCAAAAGACAAACCAGAAATTGAAGGCTTTATAAATCCAACTCCGCCATAGGTCGAACAATGAAACAAAACAAGCTACAACCAAAGGCCAAGCCATTATGTAGCAAGCTATTACATTATCAAACCACACTCCATGTAAAAAAGATTTAAAAATCCAGCCGGTCCGACCGACTACATCTGCACCCAACTGACTACGTACACTGAAAAAGAACTCTATACGAAAGCAAGTCATAAAAAGTAAAGCTAATATCTGCACTCCAAGCAGATAGCCTAATGTTTTGAGAAAAAGTTTCATTGTTTTAGAGATTTTATGCAAAGGTATAGAAAACTTGAAACTTGTCCAATTTATAAAAAAAACAAATAAGAACTATTGACGAATTTAAATTGGCAAATATTGAACCACGACAATACAAGAACTTATATTAATAAGATGACTTAGCAGTTGTGTGATTGCTAGAAAACCCATATTAAAGATTCAGATGCGGAGTAAAAAAGGCTAAATTGCCTAATAAAATACAACATTTCATGCCAACAGTAACTTGAGTTACCGTCAGTGTTTAATAAAACAGTGATTGTGTTTTATTAAACGCAAGCACCATTTCATGAATCACCAGTTGTAACTCAAGAATCTGCCAAGATATTTTAAAGAATAACACAGCCGAAGCAAATTTACCGGTAAAGAAACTAGATACTACCTATCTATTCTTTATCTATTTAATTCTGCGAGCGAGTAAATGGAGCCAAATAATACAATCGAATGACTGCCCATTCGGCTCCCTCCACATAGGCTTTCCCCGCAGGAACCTTAAATGCTACTTCCTTCAGCGAAGTGTATTCGTCGGTATACACATAAATAGGACAGCATACCAACTGCTCTTCATAGTCATCTGAATCGGTTATATAGATGTTCTTCACCCTCTTATCTTTATCCAATTCCACTCCCCACAACGTAATAGCATGGAGGCTTCCACCAAAACCCACTTGTGTCTTTATATCCATTCCCACTACAGCTCCTCCACTCAACACAGCCATTAATTCGTCAGAAAAAACTGAAAGAACCTTGCTGTCATCCTCCAGTTTCTCCCATTTACCATCATCTAAAAATGCTTTACGAGAATAATCTACTCCAGAAATAGTTTTAAGATACCCGCCGGTCCCAGGCTTAGGAAAAGAGAGCCCCAATATATCTTCAAACTCACCTGATATATACCAAGACAAAGCATTTTGGATTGTTCCACCTTTTATCAAATCATTAAACATCAGAATACTTTCATCAAAAATAGCCAACTTGTACAATCCATTCCCTTTCCCATTAGGTATATTTGAAGGCAGACTATTACCCCCAGACACGTAGTCATCTTGCCACCATTGAAGCATATTACAGGCAGTTATCAACCAGCAGGCCATTATATCATCAGGATTGTCTTTCCGCTTGTCCACATCATACCAGCCCTTATTCTTATCTACATTTCTTGCAAAAACGACATTAGACTCATCTCTTGTATCCCCTGGGGAGTTCTGTTCTGGCACCTCACATAAAATATCATCAGCAAAATGATGATGACATCCTGCCAACAATAAACTTACACACCAAACTAACAAGTTCCAATTAAACCGATAACTCTTCCACTTACCAAAAATTCTCATAATTCATAAAATCTTTATATCAGATAACTACAAAGATAACATTTTGTCCATTTCCAATAAACAATCTCCCTTACTTTTCAATTTATACAGCCTTCGTCTGTGTTAAGCGTTTCCAATTACCTCTATTTCTATTTACCCGACCAACAAGAATCGGCTCCCTCTTACAAACAAAAAAAACTTTATCTCTTTCCTAAGAAAAAGAAAGAGATAAAGGAATAAAAGCCAGTAACAGGCAACTCAGCATCTTATGCTCTTGCCAGTTTTCCGTTCTTCATTGCAACGCGATAAACCTTTCCTTTGGCAGTGTTCAGTGTAAGACTGCTGTCTTTATATCTCAACACACATTTTCCACCAGCATTTGACTTTACTGTAGCCTGAAGCAATGCGCCGTCTTTCCAGTCGATGTCGATTTCAAAATTACCTTTCGCACACAAACCGGAAATAGAACCTTCATTCCAAGCATCCGGAAGTGCCGGAAGCAAGTGAATAAAGTCCATGTGACTCTGCATCAACATTTCAGTAACTCCGGCAGTACCACCAAAGTTGCCGTCAATCTGGAAAGGGGCATGAGTATCCCACAAGTTATCGAGTGTACCATTCTTCAGCAGATTGCCAAACAAGGTATAAGCATGATTACCATCGTGAAGTCTTGCCCACTGGTTCAATTTCCATCCCATACTCCATCCGGTAGCTCCATCACCACGATGTTCCAATACCACCTTAGCAGCCTGAGCCAATTCTGGAGTTGTAACAGGAGAAAGCGTGCGTCCCGGATGCAGCCCGAACAAGTGATTCACATGACGATGTTCATCTTTAGGATCATCAATATCTTTCGACCATTCCATCAACTGTCCGTAACGACCTATTTGATATGGAGCCAACTTAACCAGTACATTTTCCCACTGCTTGCGTTCTTTCTTGTCTACTCCAAGCACTTTACTTGCTTCAATTGCATCAAGCAATATCTCACGAATTACAGCATGCACAAAAGTTGCCCCCTGGTCTATCGGACCATGTTCTGGCGAAGTAGAAGGTGCAGCGGTATAGGTACCGTCCGGCTTATGCCACAAGAAATCGACTGCAAAATCGGCACTGCTCTTTATCAAGTCATAACCAGTATTCTTCAAGAAACCCAAGTCGCGGGTATAGTCATAATAATCCCATACATGAGTTGCCAACCAAGGGCCAGCCATCGGATTGAAGTTCCATGACATATCTTCGCTAATCAGCGGAGCGGTAAACCCAAAAATATTACCGGAGATGGAAGCTGTCCATCCTCTCGCCCCGAAGTAAGACTTGGCAGTTACTGCTCCAGGCTTCACCAAAGTACGAATGAAATCAATCAATGGAAGCTGACATTCAGACAAATTGGTAGTACAAGCCGGCCAATAGTTCATCTGCAGATTAATATTATTGTGGTAATCCACACGCCATGGCCCATCTACATTGTTATGCCAAACCCCTTGCAAATTGGCAGGCAGGTTACCAGGACGTGAACTTGAGATAAGCAGATAGCGCCCGAATTGATAGTAAAGTTCTTCCAAATAGAAATCTTTCTTGCCTTTACGGTAATTAGCGATGCGCTTCGGAGTAGGCAAGGCTACTGACTGCAACTTAGGATTAAGCGACAGTTTCACGCGGTTAAACAATGAAGCATAGTCCTTATAATGCGACTGAAACAAGGTTTCATATTCTTTAGCGGCCGCTCCGTCTATCCACTGACGAGTAGTAGCTGCCGGATTGACACCTACATAAGCTTTAGGATTCTTGAAATCAGGATTAAAGTTTATCTTATAATCGGTATCGGCAGTAACCAGGAACACCACTTCATCAGCTCCTTTGACAGACAATTTTCCGTTTTCGTTTGTCAGCTTACCTCCCTTTGCCTGAGCTTTGATGCGTACTACATACTGCATTCCATTATTGTCCAAATGAGCGGTATACTCCAATTCATCTGCACCAACCGATTTCATTGTGCCTGTAGATACAGGGTTAGGCATGTAGCTGAATGTAAGGTTCTGCATTCCCGGCTTGTCCGACTTGAAGCGGATTGCCATCACATTATCCGGATAAGAAATAAAATAGTTGCGTTCATAATCAACACCATCTTTATTGAACTGTACTACAGCTAAAGCAGAATCTAACGAAAGCACACGCTTGTAGTCACTCATACCAATCACACTCAGTCCTGTTTCAATATAGAACTCTCCCATAGTAGTGAAGTTACCGAAACGGAACGGTTTCTCAGCCCATGACTCATAAGGCACTACGCTGTTGAAGTTCTTACGAGTCAGCATAGCTGCCTTTTCATCATCACCATCCATAAAAGCCTGACGAATCTCATCGATAACATGAGCCGACTGTTTGTTGACATTCCAATAATAATCAGCCCCCTTTGAAGTGTTCGGTCCACCTCTCCACAAAGTCTTTTCATTGAAAGTGATACGTTCTGCTTCTACCGAGCCCATAATATTAGCCCCCAAACTACCATTTCCGATAGGCAGTGACTGCGATTCCCATCCCGGATCAGGATTAGAGGCAGTATCTCCAGCCGATTCCGGCTTATTTTCTCCTTTCCACATATTAGGTCGACTACCATACCAAACAGCTCTTTTATCCAAATTAGTAGGGGTATCAAACCAAACGGAAAGTCCCTTTGTATAATCTGTTTCAAAAGCATAGCCCCATTGCGCACAAGCAGTCAAGGCAAACAATAACAGTGATTTTTTCATCGTTTATATATAAAATTAATGGTTATAGACTATTTATCTGTTGATTGGCTTTCTTCACCACTTCCGAAGAAGACACTTTTTCCAACTGAGCCTCATCAAACAAATTCAATGTTTCTTCAATTGCCTTCAAAGCATCCAGATTCCCTGCAGCCTTGAACTCTTCTTCCAATATACGAACCTTTTCATAAGCCTGTATGCCGGCGACAAGGCGTTCAAAGCGCATAGATGTTCTTCCCCCGGGATAAATCATATAAGTATCTCCTGCTGCCCATGTATAAAAACGACTATCAAGCAAAGGTTCAATCACCCAACTGTTTAAAGCCCAACGTAAGTAGCCATCCAAATTGGCTTTTGCTGCATACCATCCCAGCCATTCGCTATCAGAAGGAGCAGCAAAGGTAAATGTATTTGGATAAGGTTCTTCGCAACTGGTATAATAAGTGGTGACTTTTCCTTCCGCCTTACGCTTGGTCAACTGCTCGTCAGTATATTTCATGCGCAATGCTACACAATAATCATCTAAATCATCAACGAGTTCTTTATGCAATGCTCCAGCCAATGAGACCTTGAATCCGGCATCTGCCTTCTTGATGACATTCAAAGTTGCCTGCATTACTTTCAGCGGACGCTCATCCATAGAAATGAAGGTCTTGTCAAACCATCCTTTCTCTTTCAAATGTGCCGCAAAAGAAGTCAGCATCTTACCCCATACCTCATCGTAAACCTCATCTCCCGGTTTTATCGAAATAAATTTCATCTGATTGGTTGCCTGGTCAAAATATTGAAACGAAAGTTTCCACGGCACCATTGAATAACAATTGATTTGTTTATCAATTCCTAAATCTAACATAAACTGAACCCAACGGTCGAATACTGCATAATCAAAAGCCCAACTTCCATCCAGTTTCTTCACCCAAGTCACCATCGACTCAAAATAGTCAAAAGTTTGTGCATTCCAAGGCTTATGCATAATAGAAGCAGTGATGACCTTTCCTCCAGCGTTACGATAAAGTTCCATATAAGGTTTCAAGGCTTGCAGATGAGCCTCACTCCAAGGCTCTACCTGATGATAACGAGCCACTGCATACGGATTCTGCCATAAATCAAGATGGAATTTCCAGTCGTTCACTGCCGGCAAACTACGGTTAATGACACGAACCTTCAACGATAAACAGTCGATAACCTTCTCTCCATTACGTACAATTACCTTACCTGTATAGATTCCGGCTGTTGCATCCGAAGGAATCTGCACACGTATCCAACATCCCTGGCTGGCATAAGCAGGAAGAACTAAAGATTTGGTAAGATGATCAATCGGATCGGCCACCAAAGTAGAATCAAAAGCCAACGAGTTTGGGCGTGCTCCACATCCTCCTCTGCCATCCTTATTCAGTTCATCCGTCATCACATAACGGACAAAACCTTTCAACATACAGTCGGAGGATATGATTTTTTTAGAGGACTGATGCTTTAGGTCAGTCACTTCAAAAGACAAGTTATCCAAATTCTTGTTGCCCCAAACTACGAACTGGGCAGACACTCTTTCCCCTTTCCAGCCATCCAGCTGTATCTTTTTTTCCACTTGACTCATGGCGGGTACTTCTTTTTTATATCGAATATCGGTAGTGCCCCAACTCACATTTACCTTACGCACCTTTTGCCAATGTTGCATATCGGTCTTTACCGGATTAGCCAATTCTGTATATTCCGTCAAAGGGAATGGCACCTGGCCTGTAGGTCTACCAGAGTGAGTTACACCTTCTATCTGCTGTGCTCCTGCGCTCAACAAACCTAAATACATAGCAAAAGCTAACACTAAAAATGTTTTCATATTTATTATGGATTAATGATTTAACGGTTCTAAAAACTATTTCTTCCCATCATATGGCAATAGCAGATTAAGCAATACTCCCACTACAGCAGCAAGTCCGATGCCGGATAGTGAAAAATTGCCCCAAGTGAATTGTGCGCCACCGATGCCTATAGTCATAGTCAAAGAAAAAATAACAATATTACGAGTGTTCGACAAGTTTATCTGATGCTGCAACATATTGGAAACACCAGCAGTAGCAATAGTACCAAACAACAGCAACATAATGCCTCCCAATACCGCCTCTGGTATGGAACATAAAAATGCATTGATTTTGCCCAACATGGAAAATAAGATTCCTGTAACTGCTGCGATACGAATGACCTGCGGATTGGTAATCTTGGTGATAGACATAGCTCCTGTCACTTCACTATAGGTAGTTACTGGAGGGCCGCCCAAAAATCCAGCAAACAAACAAGCCAATCCGTCGCCCATCATAGTTCGATGCAAACCGGGATGCTTGGTATAATCCTCTCCCGCTACTGTATTAACTACATATACATCACCTATGTGCTCTATTACTGGAGCAATGGCAACAGGCATCATAAACAAGATAGCCTCCCAAGAAAATTCAGTCTTGGCCAACTGAGGCAAAACAAACCAATCGGCTTCTATAATAGGACGTATATCGACTTCAAAAAACAAGAATGCCACCAAATACCCCATCGCTATTCCACAGAATATAGGTATCAGACGTAACAATCCTTTTCCTTTGATACTAACCAATACCGCCGTTGCCAGCGACACCAAAGCAACAGCCCAGTTGGTTTGTGCCATTTTCACACCTGTTCCCGACAGAGATATACCAATCAATATGATTATAGGACCCACCACTATAGGAGGAAAAAGTTTGTGTATCAGTTTAACTCCTTGCCACTTTACCAATGCACTCATGATAAAATACACAGCAGCTACTCCAATCATCCCCGACAAGGTGCCAGGAAGTCCATAAAGCTGAGTAGCCTGGATTATAGGAGCAATAAAAGCAAAACTACTTCCCAAGAAAATAGGAACTCTCCCTCCTGTCGCTAAATGAAAAATTAATGTACCGACACCTGCTGTAAACAAGGCAGTAGATGGATTCAAGCCAATCAACAGGGGAACCAATACTGTTGCCCCAAAAGCTACAAACAGGAACTGCACTCCTATTATTCCTTTTCTAAACGGGGATAAATTCGCGTTTTGTTCGTTCATAAATTAATTAAATGAATTTTGAGTGTTTCAAATGCAGAGATTTCAATCGTCATACACTATAATATACAAAACTACAAAAAAACCTTGAAAGAAGACGGCAATCTAACAAGACATTGCAATCTGTTTCAGGATTTTTCATAAAAAAGCCGGTTGGCTTATCTGAAACCAACCGGCATCTTGTTCAGCAGTGAGCTCACCACTTCATTATTTGTCTTCCTTCGAAGCCGTAAAACGCTTAATAACACTATAGGCGGAGAAAATACCCAATTCGCCAGCCTTGCTCAAGTCATGAATACCTTGCTGATTGTTGCCCAAGAAAATATTCGTAAGCCCACGGTTATAATAAGCATCAGCAAAACGAGGATCCAGTTCTATCGCCTTGTTATAATCTACCAAAGCCGCACGATAATCCTTCATGACAGCCAGGATATTGGCACGATTGTAATAAGCGTAGATAAAATCAGGAGTAAGACGAATCACCTCATCCAAATCACGGCGAATCATGGCATAGTCCAAAGCACGAACAGCTGGAAGTTTCTCATCCACAACATTCATCTCCAATCCTTTGTCACGCTTCCTGTATTCCAACTGCTTATATTGGATAACAGCACGAGAGAAGTAAGCTGGAGAGAAAGTGGAGTCTTTCACTATGGCACTGTCCAAATCAGCCAACGCATTGTCAAAGTCTTGCACCAAATAGAAATCCAATGCTCGAGCATAATAATTAAATGCACTGTCCGGCTGACGTACTATCCGCTCCGTATTTTTATCAATTGACTCGAAATGTTGCTTTATTTGCACTTCAGAAAGCGAAACCTCATTATTAGTAATCAAGATACGAGACGGCAATACATGACGATTGTTCAGTTCATCAATATACTTAGAGAAGTTGACTTGCCGTCTCAACTCATCCACGCGTTCATAATAGCTCAACACGAACATTGGCTGCGGAAGAATGGTCAAATTCTTGTCTTGCACTCTTCCTCGATAATCCGTCTTATATTTAGAACTTTCCTCTTCATTATCAGCTACTACCATCTTACGATAGTTGTTCATGTTCTTATCCGATTTCTTACGAGTCTTATCAGCTGAAGCCGTCTGCTTACTGGCGACTCCCAACTGGTCTTTCAAAAGAACCAATTCATCTTCATCGGCTCCCTTCAGGTTGCCAGTCTTTCTGCGGGCCTTAGCACGATACTGATAACCGACCATAAAATTAGGATACTCGTTCAATACTGTAGTATAGTCCTCAACGGCCCCTTTATAATCACCAGTCTTGTCACGCAACAAGCCCCTATTAAATACCGCCATCAAGTTATTTGGCTCGATACCTAATACAAAGTCGAAATCCTCTATAGCACGGTTATCATCACCAACCTGAGCACGCAGCAATCCACGATTATAATGCCCGATGAAATTATTCCGGTCAATATCCAAGGCCACGTCGTAGTCGGCCATTGCTCCTCTTAGGTTGTTCTGATAATAACGGGCCAAAGCACGATTAATGAATAATCCAGCATTTCGAATTGACAAACGAATAGCCTCTGTAAGGTCAGACTCTGAATCCTGGAACTTCTTCCGCTGCATAAGCAACATCCCCCTCATAGCCCAAGTATCAGCATTGTAGCGGTCTATTTCTATAGCCTTATCAGCATCAATCATAGCCTGCAATGTATCTTTTTGCTTGAGAGAGACCTCGATACGTATCAAGTAAGCCTCTGTATAACGCGGAGAGATACGAATCAAGGTATCCAAGTCGGCCTTTGCTTGTACATAATCTTTCTCCTGCATGCGGCACAACGACAAATTATGCCACAAACTCACATTTTCGGGATCTAGCGTAAGGGCCTTTTCATAATCCAGAATCGCCCCCTTAAAGTTTTCTTGACGGATACGTGAAATCCCCCTTATCTGATAAGCATTAGGAACGAAGGGGTTCCTTTCGATTGCCTCTGAACAGTCGGCCTCAGCACCCTGAAAGTCTTCCAGATTCATTTTTGCCAATCCACGATAGAAATAAGGTTCTGCCAGATAAGGTTTGGCATTAATCGCCTGATTGAAATATTGGATAGAAAGGACATAGTCCTCAAAATAGAGTGCATTCCTTCCGATGGTCATCACTCGGTCTGTATTAATCTGAGCCAGCGAAACCATCGGAAAGAACAAGCCTGCAATCAATATATTGATTATTCTTTTAATCATTTTAGTGTTTTCACCTTGTAAGAGCAACGTGCCTTACCTTTAAGCATATTATTCAGTTTTCCTTTAATCATCTGCTTGCGCAAAGATGACAAATGGTCAATAAACATCGTTCCACCCAGATGATCAAACTCATGCTGCATCACACGAGCCAAGAAACCTTCCACCCATTCGTCATGCTTGTTCATCTCTTCATCAAGATAAGTCACATGAATCTTGTCCGGACGTTTTACACTCTCATGAACACCAGGCAAACTTAAGCATCCCTCTTCCATAGAAACCATTTCACCGGCAGTTTCCAGAATATACGGATTGATAAACGCACGGCGGTACCCCTTAAATTCAGGCATGTCATCCGACATTACATCCAAGTTTACTACCACCACCCTGATAGGAAGTCCCACCTGAGGAGCCGCCAAGCCGATTCCGTCAGCACGCTCCATTGTTTCATACATGTTTGTAAGCAATTCTTTTAGGTTTGGATAGTCAGGGGTAATGTCTTCAGCTTCCATACGAAGTACAGGCTGACCATATACATAAATTGGTAAAATCATAATTCTTATTGTTTTAGTTTAATATTTTCTTGATTCCATATAAGACTGTAGAATAATCGTCGCACTGATTTCATCTACCAAGGCCTTGTCTTGTCGTGCTTTCTTCTTCAGCCCACCTGCCAACATGGCCTGATGTGCCAAAACGGAAGTAAAGCGTTCATCCACCAGTTCCACTGGCATGTCAGGCAAAACTTTCTTGAGGCGATTCATAAAAGGAATAATATTCTTCATGTTTTCTGAATCTTCATTGTTCATCTGCTTAGGGTGACCAATAATGATACGCTCCACCTTTTCCTGCTGCATATACTTCAACAAGAAGTCCATCAACTGATGAGTGGGCACAGTAGTGAGCCCGTTTGCAATTATCTGCATAGGGTCTGTCACAGCGATACCTGTTCGCTTCCTTCCGTAATCTATTGCTAATATTCTACTCATAACCGGCACAAAAATACAAATTTATTCTATACACAATTCTATATAAATGATATAAAACTTAAAAAAAGAAGAGATTGCAAAAGAAAAAAACTAAAGTGGAAGCTAGAAAAGAACAAAAACATAAACAGGACATCTATATTGATGAAACCAGAAAAATCCTCTAAAAAGAATTATCATCCAACTCACGGCATAAAAAACTCTCTTGCAAAACCGCCAGCAACCGTTTTATGCAAGAGAGTTCTTTTATCAATATACAAGTCCTACATTGTCTACCCAAAAAGTATTTCCTGGAGAACCAACGAAAGCCCCCCCTAGACTAGAAGTGAACTGCAAAAGCAAGTGTGTAGGGGTTTCATCCGCATTTGCCCATCCCTCCTCCTGGATACGGCAACTCTTACCCTTACTATTTCTGGCATAATAGCCACCAGCACCGAGCCCCATCAATTCTTCATCATAGAAAGGTTTTCCCGATATGTCGCCATATTCAATTTCATAAGTCGCCTTATCGGTCCAGTCCTCAGTCTTACTGTATTTGATTACCACAGTCCCAACTCGGCGTGCCTTAATATTTCCTTCCTCATCTTCCCAGCGTTTCTGCAAGAAGCAAGTCATAATAGCGCAGTCCTGCCCTTCTATCTTCTCCTTACGGCTAAATCCGGTAAGACGGATACGGTCCTTATCTCCCGACATCTTCACCTTATAGTCATATCTTACCGCTTTAGGGCGCTTAGAGAAAGGAATACCTGAATTCAACGCCTTCTCTCCATCCTTTGTTCCGGTGATAGGCTCTTTCATATCGCCCAGAAACATCGAGCCGGAAGCCAGCACTGTAATATTGACCAGACCCAACACCTTGACACTCTCTATGTGAGTTTCCAAACGCGCACAGAAACCATCGTTTCGCTCCTCGGGATACACGCTGGTATTAGTCTTAACAATTCCGACTACCTTGGCCATCACATTTGAGTTCCCCCAAGGTGAACCACCCATATTCTGATAAGCTTCGTTTCCGGTAAGCGTAGCAGTGGGCCCCACCTCATATAAGTGCTTGGTATGCCCGCCAATAATTCCAGATTCACTAATCTCACGGGTAACCCACTGGTCCATATCACCATACTTCAAAGGCACAAAACCTTCTTGTGCAAAAAAAACTGCCGGCATACAAAGGCCGATAAATCCCAGTATCATTTTCATCCTCAATTTCATAATCTTCACTTATTGTTTAGTGGTACAAAAATACAAAAAAGTGACAGTATAAATACCATCACTTTTCAATCCTATATATTATAGAACATTTATTCTTAACAATAGTCCAAAAAGGCTTTAAAAGGAAATGATTATCTTCTATAAAGCAACCATGAAGCCTGGAAGTCTTTACGGTTAGGGAATCTATTCTTAAATGCATCTCTTGCAGAAGCAGCCTCAGCGTGAGTATCATAAGAATCTACAATTACACGATACATGTTTCTTTCTGAGTTATACACCACTTTTGCATTGTAGCCTTCGCCGTCTAGCATACCCTTCAGACTTTCAGCATTCGCTTTCACACCGAAACTGCCACACACTACACTATAAGACTTCAAACCATTACCCGATACCAACTCTACACGTTCTTCACGCACCGGAGTTGTATCAACTTTTGTTGATGTAATCGGAGCCACCGGAGCCACTTCTACCGGAGCTACAGTTTCTGCAGGCGCTTCTGTAGCCGTGTTAGTAGCTTCAGCCAACTCCTGCTGTTTTGCCTTTTCATATGCCTTTTTATAAGCACTTTCACTTGATTTGCAGGAAGAGAATGCAAATACAGCAAACAATCCCATTCCAAAAACAACACTCTTTTTCATGTCGCTTACTTTATTATTTAATTTAAAATCTTCTGATTCTATTTTTTGCAAAAGTAACAATATTAATACTTCTTACCTATTAAAATCTGTTAATATTCAAGCGAACAAACTATATAATGTCATATTATCTTTCTAAAAAATTCGTTGTATCCAATTATTTTACTAAATTTGTGAGTGTAATCAAACAAAAATCAATTATGAAAGCATTAAATGTAGTAGCAGCATTCTTAGGCGGAGTTGCTCTAGGGGCTGCAGCAGGTATTTTATTTGCACCGGAAAAAGGAACAGATACTCGTAACAAAATCGCAGAATTGCTAAGAAAAAAAGGCATTCGCCTTAACAGAGAAGAAATGGACGATCTGGTAGAACAGATTGCATCTGAAGTAAAAGATGCTGAATAATCGCATCATATTTCTATGGGGTAGATAGCATCGCGCAAGTTGCATCTACCCTTTTTTTGTACACTAAATATCTCTATATGTTTGCCAACGACAAAAGTATCGACAACCTGGAAGCTCTTTTTAAGGAAGCCAAGAAGTACATCAACCTGCAAGGGGAGTATCTCAAACTGGAATTGGTGGAAAAACTAACAATTCTTCTATCCACCTTCCTGTTGTTATTCATCATAGTCATATTATGTATCATGGCATTATTTTACTTCTCCTTCATGCTAGTATATGTACTCGATTCGGTAGTAGGCAGTTTCATTGCTAGCTACGCTATCATCGGAGGAGTACTTTTAATCATCGCTTATATCGTCTATCATTTCCGAAAACCACTGATATTTCAACCGATGGTGAGCTTTCTTGCCAAACTATTCCTTGAAGATTCAGATAACAACAATTAAAATATGGAAGAAGAAGTAAAAACATATAGCCTGGAGTCTATCAGCAGCCAGCGGAAAAACAAGAAGGCAGAAATTCAGGTATCAAAGATGAAGATGCAACAGATTGCCCAAGACTTGTTTGCCCCTCCTGTCACCAAGAACAAAATGGAGGGACTGATGCAGCATGTCAATACCGGCATCGCCGCCTATGACGGAATCATGACCGGTATAAAAATCCTACAGCGAATAAGGGGATTCTTCCGAAAAAAATGACTGCTTTTCCTTATCTTTCAATATGCTGTCTTATTTATGCAACGTATACATCCGCACATCCCATAAGACAGCATTTGTTTTATATCTCTCCAAAAAACGAGCCTTGCCAAGAACAGGTTTAATTTTGCTTCTGGATTTTATACTCCTATAGATTTTCCCCAACAAATAGCCCAACTATCATAAGTTCTTGCTATATTTGTAACTCAACCCATAAAACTAAGATTAAAACCATAATGAGACAGATAAACTCTCTATCAGAACTATCTGACAACATAGATATATTCACAGGAATAGATATTACCGGAAACTTCAAGAAACTATTTGGCAACCCGGTACAAATGCCTGGATGCCTTTTTATGCTATGCATAAGAGGCAACTGTTCCATTACTCTACACATGAACAGCTATAAACTGCAAGAGGGCAGCCTGATAGTGGTCTTTCCCAATCTTTTTTTCCAAATCAACGAGCAGAGCCATGACTGCAGGTTCATTTTCATCTCCTTCACTCAGAAACTGATGGAAGACCCTAGCCTCTTCTCCAAAGCAATAGTGCACATGCCTTCCATATTCGAGAAGCCGGTAATACAACTCGAGCCTAAAATCCAACGCATATTTTACGATTACTTTATGGTGCTTATCCGCATTTCCAGAGATGCTCCGGAAATGTACAGCATAGAACATATCAAAATGACTTATATGCAATTAATTATCGGATTGGGAAGAGCCTATAAAGAAAATGATATCAATCCCAAGAAGCATCACTACAATCGTAACAACGAAATCGTTAAAGACTTGATGAGATTTGTCATCGAAAACTACCGACAAGAAAGAAACATCTCTTTCTATGCCGACAAGATGCACCTTTCCCCGCAACACTTGAGCACCACTATAAAAAAAGTGACCGGAAAGACCCTGACAGAAATCATCTCTACCATGGTTATCAAGGAAGCACAAGCTAAATTACGCTCCACCGAACTGACCATCCAAGAAATCGCCTATTCACTGAACTTTCCGGACATCTCGTTTTTTGGGAAATATTTCAAGAGATATACAGGCATGTCGCCGAAACAATACCGCAACATGGAATAAGTGGAGAAATAAACCGATTATTTCTCCTCTATCACTTCTACATCTACTACATTGCTATTCTTCCGGCTACGATAATGCAGCAAACGAACCAAATCCAATACTGAATATACAATAGCTGATATACCCAATATCATAAACGGAACAGCTGCTGCCTGAAACGGATTCAGCAAGATTACAATACCTGCTGCCATCATCAAGCCTGCCATTAAGTAGAACACTATCGGTACTTTTGCCAGCGTGCGATACGACCAATAACTCATAAACTGAAACAGTGCACCCAAAACCAGCATCCCTCCCAGCAAATACATCAGGAAACTCACAAAAAATGCCGGTTCAACCATCAGCCACAAGCCAAGCAACACGCTGCCCAATCCTACTATTGGAAAAGCAGGCTTCCTATCTGTTCCGGTTTTTGAGTTGGCCATAAAATATCCTACCATACCCAACAAGCCCGGCAAAAAGAACAAGCCACCAATGGCAATCACCAGATAAGTAACAGCCGCTTCGGGCCATGCTACCAACAAAACACCAATAAGCAATACACAAATACTACTTGTCACTGAAAACTTTAATGTATTCATCTTTTATCTATATTATAAGTTATCTCTTACGAAGTTACACATTTTTATCTAAAAAGATCTGTTTTGATGCTATTTATTTAATCTTCTTGCGCCGCAGATGCCACTATGGAGCGCCTCAAACATTTCCGCTTCTTTCGGTTCATTACACACAGACAAGAGCACAAGACCTCCCTTTCTACCCACAACAGAACCAAAAAATACAAAAACATCTCTCATATAACATATTTCTCTAAAATTATAATCCATCTATTACCCGACCCATTTTAAAGTTACAACCACCGATTAATAAAACACAATCACAGATTCAATAACCGGCGGCTGCAATCAATGAAACGCAGACAGTAGCTCAAGAATACATTATATATTTATAAGAAACAGACCTCACCATAGCATCATTTTGTTATTTTACTTTGAATATTCTTTATAGTATTACACATTTTTCCTATCTTTGTGACAAATTAAACGTAGAAAACTTATGATTAATCCAGACTACCCCTCTGTCCTACTTATCTATACAGGCGGAACGATAGGAATGATTGAAAATCCTGAAACCGGCGCCCTAGAAGCATTCAACTTTGACCAACTCCAAGAAAATGTGCCTGAGCTGAAACGCTTCAACTACCGTATCTCTTCTTATCAGTTCAACCCGCCGATTGACTCTTCAGACATGGAACCGGCTCTATGGTCGAAACTGGTGAAAATCATTGACTATAACTACGATAACTTTGACGGCTTTGTCATCTTGCACGGTACCGACACGATGGCTTATACTGCTTCCGCCCTCAGTTTTATGCTGGAACACCTCAGCAAACCAGTCATCTTGACCGGAAGCCAGCTTCCCATTGGTGTATTGCGCACCGACGGGAAAGAAAACCTTATCACCTCCATCGAAATTGCAGCAGCCAAATATCCCGACGGAAAAGCCATCGTGCCCGAAGTCTGCATCTTTTTTGAAAACCACTTGATGAGAGGTAACCGCACGACGAAAATCAATGCGGAAAACTTCAACGCCTTCCGTTCATACAACTATCCGGTACTGGCTACTGCCGGAATACATATCAAATATGAACATGATCGCATCCACAAAGCAGATTCCACCATCCCGATGCACCCTCATTATGTATTCGATACCAACGTGATTATCATCACCATCTTCCCGGGCATGCAAGAAAATATTATCAAGACAGTGCTCCATACACCGGGACTGAGGGCCGTAGTGCTCAAGACCTATGGTTCGGGAAACGCCCCACAAAAACCCTGGTTCATCAGCCTGCTCAAAGAAGCTACCCAAAGAGGTATCGTCATCGTCAACATCTCACAGTGCCAAACCGGTATGGTGGAAATGGCACGATATGAAACCGGACTGCACTTGCTCGACGCCGGAGTCATCAGCGGATATGACGCTACGGTAGAATGTGTAGTCACCAAACTGATGTTCCTACTAGGACACAACCTTACCCCTCAGGAAATCAGAAACGAAATGAATCATTCTATCGCCGGAGAATTTACACGCCCCGAATTGTAACACTTTTGTAATACATCATTCATCATAAAGAAATACAAAAGATGAATCTTTGCAGAAAAATGATAAAGATTATATCCAGCAAAGAATTTTCCTTTGCTATCTTTGTGTATGTAATTTATAAATGAATGTATTATGAACAATTATCGTATTTTGGTAGTAGATGATGAAGATGACCTGTGCGAAATCCTGAAATTCAATCTGGAAACTGAAGGCTATCTGGTAGATACAGCAAACTCAGCCGAAGAAGCCTTGAAAATGGACCTTACACAATACCACCTGCTCTTGCTGGATGTAATGATGGGTGAGATTTCTGGATTCAAAATGGCACGTATGATGAAAAACAACAAAGCAACGGCAAACATTCCTATTATCTTCATCACTGCCAAAGATACCGAAAACGACACGCTTACCGGATTTAATCTGGGAGCTGACGACTATATCTCCAAGCCATTTTCGCTGAGAGAAGTGGCAGTGAGAATAAAGGCTGTACTTAGACGAACCACCAACATACAGTCTCTCAAGGAAGAACAGATAGTATACAAGGATTTAACTCTCAATATTCCCAAGAAAAAAGTATTTATAAACGGAGAGGACATTGCTCTCACCAAAAAAGAATTTGAAATACTGCTTTTGCTCTTGCAAAACCAAGGAAGGGTGTTCTCTAGAGAAGACATCCTAGCCAAAGTGTGGAATGACGAATCGTACGTGCTAGACCGTACCATCGATGTCAACATCACCCGACTAAGAAAGAAAATCGGCCAATACGGCAAGCTTATCGTCACCAGATTGGGATACGGTTACTGTTTTGAAAGTGACTAACTTCTTGTCCTATTTTCTCGTATCTAACCTCTAAAGCATTGCCCGAATGACTCATCTATCTTATCGGCTGTTCCATTTCAGCACACGCCTTTTCTTGTCAATAGTTTCGCTCTTCATAGCCTTCGTCACTTGTTTCATCTTATTCCAGTACCAACGTGAAAAGGCATTCAAGACCGAACTGCTCAACACCCAACTGCAAGATTATAATGCACAAATATTTGATTTTATATCAGAACACGGTACCCACAAAGACACGCTACAAAAGTATGTAGAAGCGCACATGATTCCTCATCTGCGCCTAACGCTGATTACTACACAGGGAAAAGTCATCTACGACAACTCCTCCATCCATTATGAGTCATTCAAGAACCATGCTTCACGCAAGGAGGTGAAAGAAGCACTGCTTAACAGGAGCGGATATGCCATTCATCGTCATTCGGAAAGCATTGGAGGGGAAGATTATTTCTATTCGGCTCATTATTATCCGGCACGCCAGCTTATTGTACGCTCTGCGTTGCCGTACAGCATCAACCTAAGTGAACATTTGAAGACCGACTCCAAATATCTTTGGTTTACCCTTTGCATCAGCACTTTGCTCATCTGTATCTTCTACCGGTTCACAAAGAAACTGGGGACATCTATCACACAGCTGCAGCAGTTCGCGCTACAAGCAGAACAAAACAAGCCTATAGATACGGGTATCCTCAACACTTTCCCCAAAAATGAACTGGGAGAAATATCACAACATATCATTACAATCTACAAAAGGCTGCATCGGGCGAAAGAAGCTCTTTATATAGAAAGGGAAAAACTGATTTCACACCTGCAAACTTCTCACGAAGGACTAGGGGTATTTACAAAAGACCGACAAGAAATCTTGGTAAACGACTTGTTTACCCAATACGCCAATATCATCTCCGACCGTAACCTGGGAGTGGCCGAAGATATATTCTCCATACCTGAAATGGAATCTATCATAACCTTCCTGCACCGAAACGAGCAACTGAAAAATGAAGAACGGTGCTTCAGAGAGGAGAAAAGACAATCGCTCCATATCCATAAAAACGGACGCTCTTTCATGATAGAATGTATCATTTTTCAAGACAACTCCTTTGAAATATCCATCAATGATGTGACACAGGATGAAGAACAGGCGCGCCTTAAAAGACAACTTACCCAAAACATTGCCCACGAATTGAAGACTCCCGTAAGCAGTATCCAAGGCTATCTGGAAACACTACTCCAAAACCCTAATATCCCGGAATCTACGGCACGGGGCTTTTTGGAAAGAAGCTATGCTCAAAGCAACCGATTGACTTTTCTGCTGAGAGACATCTCTGTGTTGTCGCGCATGGATGAAGCTCCCGACATGATGGGCACAGAAGTGATAGACATCTCCAAACTTGTAAAAAACATCCTGAACGAGGTGGCGATGGGCATTGAAGAAAAGCAGATTGCCGTAGAGAACAAGTTGCACGACAATATTTTCATCAAAGGAAATCACTCGCTCTTATACTCTATCTTCCGCAATCTTACAGACAACGCATTGGCTTATGCAGGAAACGGAGTGACTATAGCCATCCATTGTTTCCGGGAAGATGAGAAATTCTTCTACTTCAGTTTCTCTGATAATGGAACAGGAGTTCCGGAGGAGCACTTAAACCGCCTCTTTGAACGATTCTACAGAGTAGACAAAGGAAGGTCTAGAAAACTAGGAGGAACCGGACTTGGATTGGCCATTGTAAAGAATGCGGTATTGTTTCACGGAGGTACCATCTTTGCCAAAAACAAACCGGGAGGAGGATTGGAGTTTGTATTTACACTCCAAAAAAACAAGAATTAGTTTTCGCTCAAAACTGATAATGACCAGGTACAGACAAATTCAGGATGTACCTTATATCGTACTTCATACAATTGCTGCCGTGGAGTACGATATTCTTTTGCACTGAAACAACCCTCAGAAGATACTGCAAAAGGCATCACTTGCAAATGATGAATAAAATCGACCTCCCTACAGTCCAATAGTTTAAAAAGGGTCTCCTTCGCACTCCAATGCAAAAGTTGGAGAACCGCCGAGTTTGCCTGCTCATCTGGACGAAGAAAGCGAGATACAACCTTTTCTACCCGATGTGATACATATTCAATATCTATTCCAACCGGACAGACAGGATGAAGCCCTACAGAAACATATCCTCGTGTATGAGAGATGGTAATCTGAAAGCTACTATCGGCCAAATAAGGCTTTCCGGAAGAATGATGGAGGATTTGTTTCTCTTCGCCACAGAGTGCAGCCAACAACACACGCACGGCTACATATTCCATACGGCGAACCTCAGCTTTCAATGAAGCCAGTTCGTCTTCATACGGTAATGAAGACGACAACCGGCTACGCAATTCAGCAAAGGATTCTTCTATCTTCCAAATTCCCCAAAGCCCCCCTTTATATTCCCACTGTGAAAACAAAGCCATAATTTTATCCCTCTTCTTCTGTTGACAACTCCTCAGTTTGAGGATCTATCACCACTTTCACTTTAAGTATCCGACGCGCATCCAGTTCGAGCACCTCGAAATGATAATTCTTAAACTCTAAAATCTCATGACAAACAGGAAACTCCCCTTTCAGTTCCAACAGCAAGCCGGCAAGAGTATCTGCATCACCAGCCACCGCATCGAACGAATCTGAATCAATGTCCAATATCTTATAGAAATCGGACAGCAAAGTCTTACCTTCAAAAACATACACATTATCCGACAACTTGACATAAGACTTTTCCTCATCGTCATATTCATCATTGATTTCACCTACAATCTCCTCTATGATATCTTCCATAGTTACAATACCAGACGTACCACCAAACTCATCTACCACAACTGCGATATGAATTTTATTGGCTTGAAAATCGCGCAGCAAATCATCTATCATCTTAGTTTCCGGAACAAAGAAAGCAGGACGAATCAGTTTTTGCCAATTGAAAGTTTCTTTCTGAGAGATGAAAGGGAGCAAGTCCTTGATATACAACACACCCTTGATATTATCTCTCGACTCCTCATAAACAGGAATACGCGAATAGCCATTGTCAACCACAAATTTCAACACTTCCTGAAAAGGAGTATTGATTTCAAGGTCTACCATATCCAATCGAGGTGTCATCACTTCTTTGGCCGTTTCTCCTCCAAAACGGATAATACCTTCCAGCATATTGCTTTCCTCTGAAATTTCATTCTTGTCGGTCAGTTCCAAAGCCTGCGACAATTCATCTACAGATAAGTTATGATGTACTTTCTGCTTTTTTATTAAGCGGTTAATAATTAATCCGGAATGTACCAACAGAGAGGAAACGGGGCGAAATACAGAACGCAGCACCCATATCACAGGAGCTGCTTTCCTACAAAATCGAAGGGTATGCTGCACCGAATAAATTTTAGGCATAATCTCACCAAAGAGCAACAAAAGGAAGGTCAGCACCACTGTAATCAACAGAAATTCGAGCAGCTCTGCACTGCCAAAATCTATCACCTCTGCAAAGAAATAATTGCAGAGCATAATAATCATTACATTAACAAAATTATTGGAAATAAGAATAGTGGCTAATAGTTGCTCCGAATTGTCCAACAATGCTTGAATACGCTGGTCGGAAGAATGTTCTCCTTCTTCTATCTTACTTAGATCGGTGGGAGACAAAGAGAAGAAGGCGATTTCAGAAGCCGAAACAAAACCAGAAGCATACAATAAGACTACGGCCATCAATAATGCAACTAACGCACCGACCGAAGGGGTTGTAACGGTTACGCCGTTACACAAATCCAACAAATAGGATATACACGAATCAGGGTCCAAGGAATTATGTTTTAGTTAATATTAATTCTCTGCAGGCAGCAGCAGTGTAAATTCTCAGATAATCTCAACTATCTGCCTGCAGAGTTATTTTTTTAATGAGAGCAACAGACAATCTTAAAATGGAAGATCTTCCGAATCATCCAATGAAGTAGAAGGTTGTACCGGTTTCATCTGCTGGGGAGCTACCGGCTTAGAAGCAACAGGAACTGGTTGAGCAGCAGGAGCATATTGAGAAGAAGCCTGCCGTGGAGTTAACATCTCCATATTGTCTCCGAAAATCTCCACTACATAACGCTTCATACCATTCTGGTCGTCGTAAGAACGAGAACGAATTTTTCCCTCAATATAAAGTTTATCACCCTTATGCACATACTTTTCTGCTGTTTCAGCCAATCCACGCCACAACACAATGTTATGCCATTCCGTGCGTTCCGGAACTTGGGTACCGTTAGGCAATGTATAAGCGCGATCTGTTGTAGCCAATGGAAAAGTCGCTACAGCAACTCCACTATCAAGGTATCTTACTTCAGGGTCTTTCCCTACATTTCCAATTAACTGGACTTTATTTAATGACATACGCGTTTATTTTATGATTTCGTTTCAAAATTAAGGAAAAAAAATGAGAAACCAAGTTTGACACTGGAAATTTATTCAATTCGCCATAAGCAATCCCTTGGAATCTATCACTCTCATTATCTAAATGTTTCACCTTGATGTCATAACATGAAGCAAACACACGACGGTGGGAAAGTATGTGTTTACGTTCCTTTTCCATTAAAGATATCTGCAGCACTTCATATTTATCCAACAAAAGCTTGCATGACGGCAAGGACAACAAATCATCCGGCTCACAAGGTCCTTCAGTCTCTACCAACGGGAATTCATATAACGACTGCCAAATATCCCCCTCCCCACGTTTACACAACTCTAAATGAGTATCAGTATGTATATATAAATAATGGAAATAACGGTCTGTGACTTTAGTCTTACGTGCTTTACAAGGCAAGTCATTCACCTGTTTACGAGACAAAGCTACGCACGAATCCGCCAACGGGCAATGCTCGCATCGAGGTAAAGAAGGAGTACATACCATTGCACCGAAATCCATAATCGCCTGATTATACATAGCCGGTTGCTCCTTATCAAGCAGCTGGTCAGCCAAAGCAGCAAACTCCTTTTTCCCTGCAGCCGTATCAATCGGAGTATCAACTCCCAGCCAACGGGACAGCACACGATACACGTTGCCGTCTACTACCGCACAAGGCAAACCATAAGCAAACGAACAAATAGCAGCGGCCGTATAGTCGCCCACACCTTTCAAACTCTTCACTGTATCATAAGTAACTGGAAACATCCCTTGAGCAACCACTTGCTTAGCAGCCTGATGCAAATTCCTTGCCCTTGAATAATACCCTAACCCTTGCCACAGTGACATCACCTCTACCTCCTCGGCAGCAGCCAACGCCTCCACATCCGGGAAACGAGCAATGAAACGCCGGTAATATTCATAACCCTGTGCTACCCTAGTCTGCTGAAGAATAATCTCTGAAATCCATATTTTATAAGGGTCTGCAGTCTCCCTCCAAGGCAAATTCCGCCCGTTTACCTGATACCATTTAATTATTTTCGAGCTAAATACATCCATTGAAATTTAAATTTATTTAAGTTATGCCGACTAAAAACACAACAAAAATACAGGAATAAATTGTCAAAACGCACTTTTTTAGAAATTTGTAGGTAATAAATTTCCTCAAAAACAAGAAAAGCTATATATTTGCATTCCAAAAAATTAAGATAACGTATAACAATAATTATTCGCGAAATGACTAAAGCAGATATTGTAAATGAAATTTCGAAAAACACAGGTATTGACAAGCAGACAGTGCTGACCACATTGGAAGCATTCATGGATTCAGTAAAAGATTCTCTTTCTAACGATGAGAATGTTTACCTTCGTGGATTTGGAAGTTTTATTGTGAAGAAAAGAGCGCAGAAGACTGCCCGCAACATTTCTAAAAACACCACAATCATTATTCCGGAGCATAATATACCTGCATTTAAACCGGCGAAAACTTTTACACTTTCAGTAAAAAAATAATTCACATTAGTATTAACCCTATAAAATTTTGAAGCTATGCCAAGCGGAAAGAAAAGAAAAAGACATAAAATGTCTACTCACAAACGTAAAAAAAGACTAAGAAAGAACAGACATAAAAGCAAAAAATAATTGTTAGTCTGTCCGACTTCAGTAAAGAACAAACTTGCAAAGCACTTTTATAGTCTTTCAGGTTTGTTCTTTATGTTATGTAGCAAATCGAATCATTTTATTAATCCGAAAATAAACGAATCAAGTGACAAGCGAACTAGTTGTAGACGTACAGCCTAAAGAAATCTCTATTGCTCTGCTAGAAGACAAGAACCTCGTGGAGTTTCAGAAAGAGGAACGAAACCTTTCGTTCTCTGTAGGCAATATGTACCTGGGTAAAGTGAAAAAACTAATGCCTGGATTGAATGCCTGCTTCGTAGATGTGGGCTTTGAAAAAGACGCTTTCCTTCATTATCTTGATCTCGGACCTCAATTTTATTCTTACCAGAAGTATCTGAAACAGGTTGTCAGCGACCGAAAGAAATTGTATCCTATGGCAAAAGCCTCTATGCTACCTGATATCGAAAAAGACGGAGCCATCTCTTCCGTTCTACAACAGGGACAAGAGGTCATCGTACAAATTGTAAAAGAACCTATCTCAACCAAAGGACCACGCCTTACATGCGAATTGTCCTTTGCCGGACGCTATCTGGTACTCATCCCATTCAACGACAAAGTTTCCGTCTCTCAAAAAATCAAATCGAGTGAAGAACGTGCACGACTGAAGCAACTGCTTCAAAGCATCAAACCGAAAAACTTCGGGGTAATTGTACGTACAGTAGCCGAAGGGAAAAGAGTGGCTGAACTTGACGGTGAGTTGAAAGTATTACTCAAACATTGGGAAGAGACCATCACCAAAGTACAGAAAGCGACTAAAACTCCTACACTGGTATACGAGGAAACAAGCAGAACGGTAGCTATGCTACGCGACTTGTTCAACCCCTCGTACGAAAATATTTATGTAAACGATGAGACTGTTTACAATGAAGTAAAAGATTATGTGGCACTGATTGCACCTGAACGTGCAAACATCGTAAAATTGTACAAAGGGCAGCTTCCTATTTTCGACAATTTCTCCATTACAAAACAAATCAAATCATCGTTTGGAAAGACAGTATCTTACAAAAGCGGTGCTTACCTGATTATTGAACATACAGAAGCATTGCATGTGGTGGATGTAAATAGTGGGAACCGTTCTAAATCAAGCAACGGACAAGAAGCCAACGCCATAGACGTCAATTTGGGTGCTGCCGATGAACTGGCAAGACAATTACGACTCAGAGACATGGGAGGTATTATCGTTGTGGACTTTATTGACATGAACCTGGCAGAAAACAGACAAAAGTTGTATGAAAGAATGTGCCAGAACATGCAGAAAGACCGGGCAAAACACAATATCTTGCCTTTAAGCAAATTCGGACTGATGCAGATTACACGCCAACGAGTAAGACCGGCCATGACAGTCACCACCGACGAAGACTGCCCTACTTGTTTTGGAAAAGGCAAAATCAAGCCTTCTATTCTGTTTACAGACACGCTGGAAAATAAAATTGATTACTTAGTCAATAAACTGAAGGTAAAAAAATTCACTCTGCATATCCATCCGTATGTAGCAGCTTATGTCAACCAAGGACTCGTTTCCCTGAAACGAAAATGGCAGATGAAATTTGGATTTGGCATTAAAATAATCCCAAACCAAAGCCTCACCTACTTGGAATATAAATTCTACAATGCTGCAGGAGAAGAACTGGATATGAAAGAGGAAATGGAAATGAAGTAAATTCATTCCTACTCTAGGCTACAAGAGGATGTGCCCATCAGAGCACATCCTCTTTTTTTATATATTTAATTGCCTACAAAGCAAACTTTTCCTGTCACTTTATTCCAAGAGACAAGTATTTTCTGTACTTTTGAAGCAGAATACAAACAAATATATATATTTATGATTAACAAACACACTCTCTTTTGTGCCATATTGCTCACTTCTTCTTCTTTGATGGCGCAACAGCCGGAAGGCTATCAATTTACCGAGATTGTCAAGAACCCTGTCACTTCTGTAAAAGACCAGGCTGTAAGCGGCACTTGCTGGTGCTTTGCTACAACTTCTTTCGTTGAAGCCGAATTGCTCCGAAAGGGTAAGGGAGAATTCGACCTTTCAGAAATGTTCATCGTACGACAGAAATACATGAATCAGTTGAACGACAATTTTCTGCGCCGTGGCAAAGGAAATATTGGAGAAGGAAGCCTGACTCCTAGTTGGTTTACAGCATTCAACCAAACAGGTATCGTTCCGGAAGAAATCTATTCTGGCATCAATTACGACTCTAAGTTTCATAACCATTCGGAAATGACAGGATACCTTACCGCTATCGCCAATGAAGCAATAAAAAAAGGAAAACGCAGTGAGGAATACAACAAATTAATCCACAGTCTGTTTGATATTTATTTAGGAAAGATTCCAGAAAAATTCACGTATAAAGGAAAAGAATATACTCCTAAGAGTTTCGCTGAAAGCCTTGACATTCACAGCGATGACTATGTAATGCTTACCAGCTTTACACACAAACCTTATTATCAAGAATTTGAAGTGGAAGTTCCCGACAACTGGGAACATGCACAGATGTATAATCTCCCTCTGGATGAAATGATAAACGCCACCAGCCATGCCCTGGAACACGGATATACTGTCTGCTGGGACGGAGATGTCAGTGAAAAAGGATTCTCCTTCAGAAACGGTGTGGCCATCAATCCTGATGTGGATAATGTAGATGCATATCAAAATAGCGACAGAGCACGATGGGGACAGCTCGACAAACAGGAACGACTAAACGAAGTGTATTCTTTCAAAAAGCCTTACCCGGAACAGGTCGTCACTCCGGAAAACAGACAAGCCGGATATGAAAGTTTCACTACAACCGACGACCATCTGATGCATATCACTGGAATAGTAAAAGACCAGAACGGCACCAAATACTACATCACCAAGAACTCCTGGGCAGCCGACAGCAACAAGTTTGGAGGATACCTAAACATGTCTGAAAGTTATGTAAGAGCAAAAACAATCTATGTACTGATGCATAAAGATGCTCTTCCTAAAGACATTGCAAAAAAACTGAACATCCGATAAGGATAGCGCAAAAAAAAACTGTAAGGAATGAGATACGGAATCCATTCCTTACAGTTTTTTTTATATCTGAAGCATTGCTTAGTTCCCTTGCAGTTTCACCATATTACTACGTGCCACCGATACATATTCCTTTACCATCGGATTGTTTTTAAACGATTCCGGAGCCTCCAACACAATATTTTCCATCAGCGGCGTCAAAAAAGGGTACGGCATGGCATTCCCTAGCATAATAAAGACTCCCGGTCCTAATACATTTTCATAATTTGCTTGTATAAACGTTTCCAACAGGCTGTCCATATCCTCGTTTACCTCCTTTCTCAGACGAGTAATTTCCCGCTGGATTTCTTCGGGGTCTTTCCCGTCCATAATCATACGGCTCTCCATACGCTCCACCTCATAAGCACGGTCATCCAATGAATTCTTCTTCAATATAAAATCATTGAAAGCATTATTCAACGGAGTACCCTTAATAGAAATACCCGAACTGTTGATATTGATTTCAATATCGCCCTCTTCCAAAACAAAAGGCATTATAGACTCTTCATCCATAAACAAAGAAGCCAGACGAACGGAATCAACTTTCCCCTTCACCTTAAACAAACCATGTATCACTTCGGTAGAGTCCACTTTCACCATCTTGTTGCCTGAAGGAACCTTGATAAAGAGCATCTTCCCGTCCAAACAGGAAACAGAAGAAACTCCCTCAATCTTATATTTCTTCCCACAAGAAATGCATACCACCGCACAAAACAGGAAAAAGTAAATTTTATACATGCCAATGAGTCTTTTTAATTTTATTTTTGGCAAAGGTAAATGGTTTAACGGAGTCAAAAAAATAAATTATCAAAATTTAAAATTAAATAGAACATTTCAAGTTTCACCACCTAATAATCACAGAAAAACAGACCGGTCAGACCTGTTGGAGGGGTAAAATCAGTGCATGTTTATCATTGCCTTACATTGCCGTTCCGAATATACCGAGTACGAGGCCGAAAAATATACATCTATTTAATACTGCCAACGAAGTTATTATCACAATTGTCCTTTCAAGTACAGTTCAGGCATCTCCATTTACTTTTAAAAGAGAGATTCTCAATGAAGAAAGTCAAAAAAAACTAAAAAGCGAAGAAACGATTGCAGTCTGATACAAAATATAGACTATCTTTGCACAAGATGATAAAAAGGCCGACTGCAAGACAATCTGCCTGTCTCTGTCATCTTTCATAATTTTACAAATTATACAATAAAAACATATAGAATGAAAAAACTTAAAGCACTAGCGTTAGCACTGGTTTGTGCAATATTTGCACCAGTAAAAGCCGATGAAGGAATGTGGCTTCTTCAGTTGATGAAAGAGCAGAACCTCGCCGACAGAATGAAGGCACAAGGTCTCAAAATGGATATAGCTGACATCTATAACCCTGAGAAGGTAACCTTGAAAGATGCTGTAGGAATCTTTGGACGTGGATGTACTGGAGAAATCATCTCGGCCGACGGACTTATCCTTACCAATCATCACTGCGGATACGATGCCATCCAGCAGCACAGCTCGGTAGAACACGACTATCTGACTAACGGCTTTTGGGCCAAGAACCGCTCGGAAGAACTCCCTACTCCGGGGTTGACATTCAAGTTCGTAGAACGAATTGTAGATGTTACAGATAAAGTAAATGAAGATATTAAGAAAGGTGAAGTTTCAGAAATCAAGACCTTCGGCGCTGAATACCTCAGCAAACTGGCGAAAGAAACTCTGAAGAAAAGCGACCTGAAGGGCGACAAGAGCATTTATGCCGATGCACTCCCTTTCTATGAAGGAAACCGTTTCTACGTGTTCTTCATCCGAACATACAATGACATCAGAATGGTAGCCGCTCCTCCTTCTTCTATCGGTAAGTTCGGTGGAGAAACAGACAACTGGATGTGGCCACGCCATACCGGCGACTTCTCTATGTTCCGTGTCTATACCGACAAAAACGGTAATCCTGCCGAATATAGTAAAGACAATATTCCTTTGAAAGCGAAAAAACACCTCACCATTTCATTGCGAGGATTGCAGGAAGGCGACTATGCCATGATTATGGGATTCCCAGGAAGCACCAGCCGCTACCTTACTGAAAGCGAAGTGAAACTGCGTATGCAGAGTACCAACGTGCCACGTATCACAGTACGCGAAGCACGTCAGAATGTATTGCGCCGCGAAATGGCTGCAAGCGATAAAGTGAGAATCCAGTATGCCAGCAAATTTGCATCTTCAAGCAACTACTGGAAGAACTCTATCGGTATGAACAAAGCCATCATCGACAACCAGGTACTGGAAACCAAAGCTGAACAGGAAGCTAAGTTTGCCGAATTTGCCAAGAGCCAGAACAATACAGCTTATGCTGAAGTTGTGGCAAAAATTGACGAGTATGTTGCCAATGTAGCTCCTATCACACGCGAAATGACTTTCTTCAACGAAACATTCCGTACTGGTATCGAATTTGGCGCTACTTTCATGATTTTCGAAGAACTGAAAACAGCTCTGCAGAAAAACAAGAAAAAAGACATCGAAAAGAATATACTTGCCTTGAAAGATGCTTTTGCTAGCGTACACAACAAGGACTATGACCACGAAGTAGACCGCAAGGTGGCCAAGGTCTTGATTCCTCTGTATGCAGAAAGCGTTTCTGCCGAAGCTAAACCTGCTTTCTACCAAACTATACAGAACCAGTTCAAGGGCGACTATAATGCATACATCGATGCACTTTACAACAAGAGTATCTTTGCCAACGAAAAGAACTTCAATGCATTCATCCAGCACCCTACAGTGAAAGCAATCGAAAGCGACTTGGCTATCCAGTTCTCTAGCAGCAAAAACGAAACCTCAAAGAAACTGCACGAAAGACTGAATGCAGCAACTGGCGACATTGACTTGCTGCACAAAACTTATGTAAGAGGTCTATGTGAAATGTATGCTCCTACTCCTAAGGCTCCGGATGCAAACTTCACCATCCGCCTTACTTATGGAAATGTAAAAGCCTACGACCCGAAAGATGGTATCCACTACAAATACTACACTACTCTGAAAGGGGTAATGGAAAAGGAAAATCCGAACAATCCGGAATTTGTAGTTCCTGCCAAACTGAAAGAACTGTACGCTACCAAGAACTTTGGCCGCTACGCATTGCCTAACGGTGAAATGCCTACCTGCTTCCTTACTACCAACGATATCACCGGAGGTAACTCTGGCTCACCAGTCATCAACGGCAACGGGGAACTGATTGGATGTGCTTTCGACGGAAACTGGGAATCTCTTTCTGGCGACATCAACTTCGACAACCAATTGCAGCGTTGTATCGCAGTAGATATCCGCTATGTACTCTTCATCGTGGAAAAGCTGGGCGGTTGCAAGAACCTGATTGATGAAATGACTATCGTTGAATAAATAGCAATAACCATAAACTATTTTCGAAACATTTATTAGGACAGGCAAACAAAAGGCTACAGCCGATTTCCTTGTTTGCTTGTCCTTTTTTATTTATCTTAGCAAATAGTAAACAATTTAAAACATTGGATATATGAAGAAAACACTGATTCTTTCCATTTTGGGGATATCTTCCGCGTTGAGCCTTCACGCTGATGAAGGAATGTGGATGCTCACCGACCTGAAGAAACAGAATGCTGCCGTGATGCAGGATTTAGGGCTTGACCTGACTATAGATCAGGTGTACTCACCAGACAATATCAGCCTCAAGGATGCTGTTGTGCACTTTGGAGGAGGATGTACCGGAGAAATAATCTCGGCAGAAGGACTGGTTCTGACTAATCACCACTGTGGATATGGATACATCCAGCAGCACAGTTCGGTAGAACATGACTATCTGACAGACGGATTCTGGGCGATGGACCGAAGCCAGGAATTGCCTTGCGAGGGCTTGACCATCACCTTCATCGACCGTATCCTTGATGTAACAGACTATGTAAACGATTGTCTGAAAAAGGACAAGGACCCAGACGGACTCAACTACCTTTCGCCTAAGTATCTGGAAACGGTAGCCAAACGCTTTGCCAAACAAGAGAAAATCAAAACCAACGAATTTATAAAACTTGAACTGAAACCGTTCTATGGCGCCAACAAGTACTACCTGTTTGTAAAGACCGTATACAAAGACATCCGTATGGTAGGAGCACCTCCTTCTTCCATCGGCAAGTTCGGTGCCGACACCGACAACTGGATGTGGCCCCGCCACTGCGGTGACTTCTCTATGTTCCGTATCTATGCCGACGCAGAAGGCAAGCCGGCACGATATGACGCTGCCAACGTTCCTCTGAAAGTGAAAAAGCACCTTGCCATCAACCTCAAAGGCATTCAGGAAGGCGACTTTACTTTCGTGATGGGATTCCCCGGAAGAAACTGGAGATACATGATCAGCGACGAAGTGGAAGAGCGAATGCAAACTACCAATTTCATGCGTGACACCATACGTGGAGTACGCCTGGATGTCCTGGGAGAAGAAATGGCACGCGATGCAAAGACCCGCATACAGTATGCTGCCAAATATGCTTCATCTGCCAACTATTGGAAAAATGCAATCGGAATGAACGAAGGGTTGATACGCCTTAAAGTGCTAGACCGGAAGAAAAAAGAACAGGAAGAACTGCTCAGCTTCGGCAGAGAAAGTGGTGACACCAGCTACCAGGAAGCATTCGAGACTATCCGCAAAATTGTGGCACAGCGCAGAGATGCAGTCTATCATCAGCAAGCCATTTATGAAGCACTGATGCTGGGCACTGAATTCTCAAAGATTCCAGACACCGACTCTTTTCAGATGGCACTTGACAGCAAGAAAACCAAAGCCATCAAAGAAGCCACTACTAGTCTCGAAAAGGAAGCGGAAAAGTTCTTCAACAAGGACTACTCGGCAGAAGTGGACCGCAAGGTATCCAAGAAACTGCTGGCTTTATATGCCAGCCTGATTCCGGTAGACCGCCGCATCAGCATCTTCCAGACTATCCGTCAGGACTTCAACGGAGATACTGACGCATTTATCGATGCCTGCTTCACTCAATCTATCTTCAGCAGCAAACAAGCATTGGCTGCTTTCTTGAAAAAACCGGATGCCATGAAACTGAAAAACGACCTCATGGTACGATATGCCAAATCGGTAAAAGACGGATATGAAGCTACCAGCGAAGCGATGAAGAGTGAAACTGATGCCTATAACCGCGCACATAAGGCATGGGTGGCTGGAGTGTTGAACTACAAACACCGCAAAGGTATTCCTGTCTACCCTGACGCCAACTCTACCTTGCGCCTTACTTACGGCAAAATAGGCTCTTACGAACCTGCCGACGGCAAAGAGTACCTCTACTACACTACCTTGAAGGGAGTGATGGAGAAAGAAGACCCGAACAACCCCGAATTTGTGGTTCCTGCCAAACTAAAGGAATTGTATGAAAAGAAAGACTTCGGCATCTATGCAATGCCCGACGGACAGATGCCAGTATGCTTTGCTACAGGAACCGACAATACTGGAGGAAACTCAGGCTCACCGGTATTCAACTCTAAAGGGGAACTGATTGGAACCGGCTTCGACCGAAATTATGAAGGCCTCACCGGAGACATCGCCTACAACCCACAGTTGCAGCGTGCCGCAGCTGTAGACATCCGCTATACGCTGTTCATCATCGACAAGTTTGCCGGAGCAAAACATCTGATAGATGAAATGACTATCATCAAATAACCCCACACTACAGGGTACTAAAAAAGGTTGCAGTGAAAAAATCCACTGCAACCTTTTTTTGTTACTTGTTCTTCTCCCGCTCCTCTTCCTGAGGGATACGGAAAGCCGTATACAACTGCAATACCGCAGCCACACTCAAGCAAGCCACCCATTCATTACGGTGCCATAACAGCATCATCACACCTGCCACCACCAGCAAGGCCGCTCCAATCAGTTGCTGCCTGCGAAGACGGCGGATAATGATATTTCCACCTTCATAGCCATATTTCAGCTGCACATAGGCAAACATCACCGCCCCCACCAGATAAATATAAGGAGCCCACATCCATCGGGTAATCTGCAGCATTGCTCCTATCAACAACAAGACACCTCCTGCCATCGACAGAAATGAATCAATCTTCTTCATCGTTCCAAAACAGTCTTTACATTTATTTATTGTCCCAGGTCATCTTCAAAGATATAGATGTCCTCATTTTCTTTCTTCATACGATATTTCTCTCGGGCAATCTTCTCCAGTTCTTCCGGATTAGATGTCAGTTCCTTCAGCTGACGGCTGTTTTCTTCATACTGGCGACGATAATACTCTATTTTAGAATTCAAAGTCCTTATTTCATACCAATGAGAAACCCGCCGGAGCAAGCTGTTTTCATCGAACACACCAATAATGAGCACAAAAGCGGCAGTCACCACCCAATATTTGTTCTTACTCATATAGGTCCACACTTGTTTCAGTTTAATCATAACTTTAAATCTATCAGTTTGCAAGGCAAAGATATAAAAAATGAACGGCAAGCAACAATAATTCCTCCAAATCATCTGTCCGATGAATTCGTTTTACGAATTAATTAGGAATTGAATACATTAACCAATATCTTTGTAAGACAAAACTAAAGAGAAAACGATTATGAAGAAATTTATCAAACTTTTACTGATAGCGGTACTTCTGCTACCAACAACCAGTATGGCACAAGGCCTACACTGGGGTGTAAAGGGTGGTGTATTGGGCAACAAAGCCTCAACCAAAGGACTGAGCCATCAGGTGAGAGAAGAAAACTTCACCGGTTTCCAAATTGGCCCGATGGCACAATACCAGACCGGATTCTACGGACTCACACTTGACTTTTCGTTGCTGTATGTGCAGCGCGGTCTGAAACTCAACAACACATCCAAGCATCAAACTGCCCATATCAAAACACAGAGCATCGACATCCCGATAGAACTGAAATGGGAGATGGGACTATCTGACATGTTCGACCTGTTCCTCGGAGTAGGTCCGTCGTTCTCCTTCCTCATCGACAAGGACAACTGGGGACGTGAACTGGCACATATCGGCTTAGACATCCTTGACAAGAACATGAACTCCATGGGATGGCGGTCTACCGAAGTAGGAATCAATCTGGGCGGCGGTGTGAAAATCGTCGACCACCTGATGCTAAGCTGCTATTACAACATCGCACTTACCAACTCGGCCAAACATCACATCAACGGCAACAGCCATGATGCCATTGATGACATCTTCGACGGAAATGTATTTGAAACAAGAAACAAATACTGGCAACTGTCGCTGGCTTATATATTCTAAAAAAAGTCTTGTGTGCCGACCATCACATCAACGGCACACAAGACTAACACACTATTTGTTTTTTACACAGAGATCTATTCCTACGGGATAATGATCAGACAAGAAATCATTTTCAGGACCATTATAGATGAAGCCGTCCACCACATTCTTAAAGAGTGACGGTGAAACAAAGATATAGTCCAACCGCTCGCCCACCAGTTTCTGCACATTCTTGTTTCGCGAAAGATACATCAGCACAGGTGTCGGAAAAGTAGTGCGCTCATTCACCTCCGTAAATTTCCGGCAAACATCAATCAAAGGCACAGAGAGGAAAGTAGAAATGACCGAATAATCAAAGTCGCCATCCAGCAGATTGGCACTAGCTTTCCCCCCATACTTCATCAGCAAGCTTGTAGACTCCCGCTCCATACCATCCGCATCAAACGGAGAGTGCGAGTTCAAATCCCCCATCAGCAGACATTTCTCTAGTTTGTTGTCCTCTATATACTTCGCTATATTCTTTGCCTCCGCACGTCTTTTTTCCGTACTCGACGGGTTAAGATGAGTCACCAGAAAATCATAGCCATAAGTCTTTACATGAAGCAAGCCATGCCCACAGTTCTCCAGCAACCTGTTCACTACCTCTATCGGTTTTTTAGAAGTAATACCCACCGGATAACCATTCTCCTTTACGATAGCAGCGTATGAGTGCCCCCATCTTTGGGCAAGTTTCAGAAGATCACCTTCCGTAAAGCCACACAGTTCCTGCAAAGCCAGCACCTCCGGGTCTTGCTTTACCACCCAGTCTACCAATCTGTCTCTACGGTCAGCATCTTTTTTATAGTCAAAGCCATTAAAGATATTGTAGGAAATAATCCTAATCTTTTCATGTCCTGCCTGCCAATGGCGCTGATACTTCTCATCCCCAGTGTTTTGTCCGGCAACATTCATGCATACCAGCATGGCCAGCATCCAAAACAACAAACTTTTTTTCATAATATACTTAAATTTAAAATTTA
>JARIAN010000077.1 GCA_029257865.1 Phocaeicola sp. | reverse complement strand
ATTCCAGTTGAGTATTTTTCAACACTTGTAACACACTGATTTACAGTCAGGAGTATCACATTTCAAAAACTATGTCTAGTTTAGTTTTTGTGTTGTGATACTCTTGTCAATAGCGATTGGCGGGAGTATCTTTTTTATTATTGTACAAACCGCTACTCGTCTATTTATTCAGGATTACATAAATGCCACGATATAATTATCGTCACACGTACGTGTAACGAGTGTGCTCCATTCGTGTAACGCGTGTGTCACATACGTGTTACACACGTGACACGTATGTATGACGACAAAAACGAGAAGATTTTTATTGTCAAGATTGCTTCTGTGTTATGACATTCCTGTCAATGACGATTGGCTGGAGTATCTGTCAGCCTTTCCGACACACTACAAAACGATGCATTCCATCCTTAAATTCATAACTTTCCTGCAAGCCGGATTTCTTGCATATCGCACTGACCAACGCCAGCCCCAATCCGGTGGAACCTTCCTTTCGACCACCTTGATAAAAACGTTCAAAGACACGTTTTTCATCCAGTGCGGACTTGCCACTGTTGGCTATCACCAAATTCAGGTCTGAAACATGTATCAAAAGTTCTCCACCTTCCTCTCCATGCAAAAAAGCGTTCTTCAGCAAATTGGTAAACAAAATGGAAGCCAATGACTCATTCATATAGACTTTAAAAGAACCTGGCATCTGTGTAATTACATTCACCTTACAATAAGCATAAACCTCCATATAATCAGGCAAGTACCGCTCAACCAAGTCATTAAAACAAACCTCTTTCTCATCAAGATACTGTCCGTTATCAATCTTGCACAAGAGCAACAACGAACGGTTCATACGAGTCAACGATAGCAAGGTGTGATGTGTTTTGAAAAGTTCCTCCATCTGCTTTTCACTCAAGCTATCATCGTCCATCAACATTTCAAGGCGGTTGATACAGATAGCCAACGGAGTCTGCATTTCATGCGAGGCATTGCCGATAAACAATTTCTGCTGCTCGAATAATTTTTCGCTGCGCCGAGAATACTCCTGCACCGCCTCGTTCAGTTCACAAAATTCAGAAACGCAAGTATCATTTACCAATGGTTTATTCGTACCCCCCAACCGATAGTCCTTCAGCCAGTTGAGCAGTACATACAAGGGTTTCATAGATTTTCTGAAGGTCCACACATTCACACACAGAAGCACGAGCAATAGAGTGACATATAGAAAGACAATCCATTCTAAAATAGCCTGCTTCAAATCGTCCTTTTCAATGGTAGGAATATACACCACCAACTCCATATATCCTCCATCAGCCTTGCGGAAAATGGAAGTCAACACTCTGGCAGGCTCGGTTTCCTTCTTCTCAGGCAAATACACCATTTCATCGTGATAAGACACTGCCGGATGAGAAGCGGCATAGTCCTCGGTCACCTCATTCAAATAATATTGATTGTTAGAACCGGCATTAGCCTCCGGCATATCCTCTCCTGCCAAAGCACGAATCATCAGCCCCTCCGAATAATCCTCCAAAGCATCGTCCACCTCATCGTTCACTTCTTCCATCACTGCCACATAAAACAGGGTGGCCCATACTGTAAGCACCAAGACGAAAAAGAGCGACATCTGCCGCATGACAACAGAAAACAACTTCATTCTATCACAAATTTATATCCAAAACCATACACCGCCTTCAGTTCCGGCTCCGCTCCGGCGTCCTTCAATCTCTTACGAAGATTCTTTATCTGAGCATAGATGAAATCAAAATTGTCTACCTGGTCAATATGGTCTCCCCACACCGATTCAGCCAGCGTGCCTTTGCTAACCATCCTTCCCGGGCGCGACATGAAATAGAACAAGATATCATATTCCTTCCGGTTAAGCTCCAGTTCTTTTCCATCTACCATCACCTTGAAAGTATCAGGCAGAATCTCAATATTACCAAACCGCAATGTCTTCTCCCCCTCCCTCATGTTTCTACGCAGTATACTCTTGATGCGCGCATGAAGTTCCGCCAGATGATAAGGTTTTGGCAAATAATCGTCTGCGCCCAAATCCAGCCCGTTCACCTTATCCTCCAGCGAGTCTTTGGCCGAAAGAATAATCACACTGCTCTTTTTTCCCATAGCCCGCAGCTCATGCAACAAATCCAATCCATTCCCATCGGGCAACATGATATCCAACAAGATACAATCGTAATCATAATCACTGACTTTAAGAAGCGCTGTATGATAATCGGGTACCTGAGACACCACATACCGTTCCTTCTCCAATGACCTTACGGTTATTTCACGTAAGTCGTCATCATCTTCTACTACAAGGATTTTCATAACCAACTCATTTTTAGTTACACAAATGTATATAAATTACCTTATTCCGCCAACAGAAACACTCACTATCAGCCTGTCAAAGAAAAAGCCGTTTCAGCTTTCCACAGACGAAATGCTGAAACGGCTTTCAATTTATCAACAAAAACATTTAACGCATCTGCGCATTGGTCACTTCGCCGATATACATTGTATATTCTTTAGAAGCATCAATATTCTGATTCAAAGATTTCAATTCATCGGTACTCATCTTCTGCGCCATTGTCTTTTTGCAAGAAACAACCACAGAAGGTTCTGCACTTCCTTCCAAATAGAACATCACCTGATAAGCATCACTCTGAGCCATAATAGCACTGGCAGCAATACGACTCTTGTCTATCAACAAGTAAGCCACATCTTTACTAAACAGTTTTCCGAAACCTCCCCAACTGTCAGCCTTCAGCTCGGTCTCCTCTCCATTTACAGCCAATGTAATTCTGCCGTTTTTGGCAATACCAGCCAAATCTACGGGCAAATCAGCCACTTTCACCTCTTTCAAATCACCAGTAACAGAAACAACAGTCTTTGATGGCGAAGGGACTTGTGAGGGAACAACCGCCGGAGAAACAACCGGCTGAGCCGCTCCAGCCAACAGATTCTTTCCTAGTGCAGCTGAAGCAGATTCGAACAATGCATCCTTCAAGTCAATAGTCTCACGACGAAACTTTCCACAGATAGGAGCCAGCTTAGTCTGCTTCTTGTTCAGCGCCATATCATCGTTAATCCATTCTTCTGCCGTATACTTTTCACCTCCGTCACGATTTTCTTCATACCAATAGCGAATACGAGTCATGGTAAGTTCGCAACAGTCTTCTTCCACATGAATCAAGAACTGGTAATAAATACGAGTACGGTCTAACGACAAGGCAGAAGAAGAGAATACCATATATTCTTCTGCCACAGCGGCAATATCCCCTTTGGACTCGTCAACAAAAGCCACTTGACTATGTAGTTTTCCTTCTGACTTAAAACGACCTTCTGCCCAATTTTTCATTGTATTAAAAACATCTTCACGAGACAAACCAGAAGTTGGCACAGTCTTAGTAAAAGTAACCTTACCTTCTTCCATTGTGATAGCTCCAGCCAGATACTTAGGGTTTGAATTGTCATTCTTATCTTTGGCTTCTCCAAACAATGGTAATGAAACCAACAACAACAGTAATAATTTTTTCATAATATTCTAGTTTTCTTTATTCATCAAGCAAATATAACAAAAAAAAAGAGAGGCACTGACATACCTCTCTTATTTTACTGTTTTTTATCTCTGCTTATTTCACAGGAATCTTATCAATACGCGCCTGATGACGTCCACCTTCAAATTCGGTACCGAAAAACTCTTCCATCACCTGTGCGGCAACTTCTGTTTCGATATAACGTCCCGGCATCACCAATACATTAGCATCGTTGTGCAAACGAGTCATGTGAGCAATTTCCGGCATCCAGCACAAAGCAGCACGAATACCCTGATGCTTGTTTAATGTCATACTGATTCCTTCACCACTACCACAGATAGCAATACCTGGATAGCATTCACCTTTTTCTATAGCTAAAGCCAATTTATGGGCGAAATCAGGATAATCACAGCTAGCAGTACTGTAAGTACCAAAGTCTTCATACTCCCATCCTTTCGCATCCAGCCAAGATTTCACAAACTCTTTTAGTTCGAAACCTGCATGATCTGAAGCCAATCCAATCTTTTTCATTACAACATTGATTTTACTTGGTTATATACATTTTCAGCAGTGAAGCCTAATTTTTCATCAAGCACTTTATATGGTGCAGAGAACCCAAACGAATCAAGTCCCCAAACCTTACCATTAGCACCCACCAATCCCTGAAGATTAACAGGCAAACCAGCAGTCAATCCGAAAATCTTAGCGCCGCTAGGGATAATACTTTCTTGATATTCCTTGCTCTGGCTACGGAACAATCCTTCAGAAGGAACAGAAACGATACGAAGTTTCACACCTTCCTTACGCAGCAATTCTGCACCAGCAACCAATGTAGACACTTCTGAGCCAGATGCAACAAGAATCACATCAGGATTTTCATCTGAACCAGCTACAATATATGCTCCCTTTGCAGCTTCTGCATAAGCAGTACCTTTTGGCAAGTTTTCAATATTCTGACGAGAGAAAATCAAACCAGTAGGAGTTGACATGTTCTCCATTGCCAATTTCCATGCTTGAGTAGCTTCGTTTACATCGGCAGGACGAAGAACCAACATAGAATTCTGTCCGTTATGGTTTTTCAGTTTTTCCATCAAACGAAGCTGAGCTTCCTGTTCCACCGGTTCATGAGTAGGACCATCTTCACCTACACGGAAGGCATCGTGAGTCCAAATGAATTTCACAGGGAGCTGCATCAAAGCAGCCATGCGGATAGCCGGCTTCATATAATCAGAGAACACAAAGAAAGTACCGCACGCAGCCAATACTCCGCCATGCAGTGCCATACCAATACAGCAGCAAGCCATAGTCAATTCAGCCACACCAGCCTGCAAGAAAGCACCGCTAAAGTCACCCTTTACAAACGAATGGGTTTTATTTAAGAAACCGTCTGTCTTATCTGAATTAGAAAGGTCGGCAGAAGAAACAATCATGTTCTCTACATTTTCAGCCAACACGCCCAATACCTTAGCAGAAGCTGCACGGGTAGGACCTCCAGCTTTCTGTTCGATGGCATTCCAATCAATAGCTGGAAGTTCATTGTTAAACCAACGAGTCATCTTAGCAGCAAGTTCCGGGTTAGCTTTGCTCCATGCTTCCTTAGCCGCATATCTTTCAGCAACAATAGCCTTCAACTCTTCACGACGCTTAGCATAAAGTTCAGCTACTTCAGGGAATACCACAAAAGGATTTTCAAGGTCACCACCTAAATTCTTCATGGTATTTACATAAGCATCTCCACCTAACGGAGCACCATGAGTACCACAATCGTGTTCATAGCTGCTATTATCAGCTCTACGCGCACCCTTACCCATCACAGTCTTACCGATAATCAAAGTAGGCTGTCCAGTCACAGCCTTGGCTGTTATCAAAGCTTCACGAATCTCAGCAGGGTCATTACCATTAATGTTCAACACTCTCCATCCCCATGCTTCGTATTTTTTAGCCACATCTTCCGTGCTAACCTCATTACATTCGGTAGAAAGTTGGATTTCATTTGAGTCGTAAAACATAATCAGGTTATCCAATCCCAAATGACCAGCAATACGTCCGGCCCCCTGAGAGATTTCCTCCTGAATACCACCATCAGAAATATATGCATAAATGGTCTGGTTCATCACTTCCCCCAAACGCGCTTTCAAGAACTTTGCAGCGATAGCAGCACCTACTGCAAATGTATGTCCCTGTCCCAAAGGACCAGATGTATTTTCAATTCCGCGCATTACATCCACTTCTGGATGTCCTGGAGTAGGGCTTCCCCACTGACGGAACTGAGCTAACTCTTCCATTGTAAACTTACCAGTCAATGCAAGTGTTGCATACAACATTGGTGACATATGTCCCGGATCCAAGAAGAAACGGTCACGTCCTTCCCATCTCGGATTTTCCGGGTCGTAAACCATAAATTCAGAAAATAGTACATTCACAAAATCTGCACCACCCATAGCTCCACCTGGATGTCCTGACTTTGCTTTTTCTACCATCGAAACAGCCAAGATACGAATATTATCAGCTGCTCGGTTCATTAATTCATTACAGTTCTTCATTATTGAATACATTAGTTTTCGCAAAGATACGAATTATATTGAAAATGATATATACATTTATGCCCAAAACTCCTTTTCTGAAGGACATAAATAAGAGAAATAATAAAAAAGAAAGGCTTATTTACCGAAATGTAAACAAGCGATTGGCCAAAAAGTTAATACCTCCATACACGAACAACCCTAAGAATTGTGCCAAATATTCATTACAATGCAGCATTTCAACCAAGAACAGCAGGAACAAGAACTGACTGGTATAAGCAACAGAAAATGCAGCTACAAACCAGAGCACCTGACGCCTCAAGGAATTGATACGAACCCCCCTCTCTAACGGAAAAATCCAATACTTGCACCATACGAAGTTATGAATCTGAGCTACTACATATGCTGCAACATTTGCAATAAGATAGCTTTCTCCACAGTGCATAAGCAACATCACAACCAATGCTGTAATCAATGCATTAAGTGTCCCGATAATTGTAAAACGAACAACTCTGACAGATTCCTTCATTTTCTATTACTCCACAACAAAGTGATTATACAAAAAACAAGGCTATGTCATTTTAGAACTCTTTCTGACATAGCCTTGTATAATATCTCAAAGGCAATCTCTACAAAGATTACTCCTTAATATCAATCTTTAAATTCAACTCATCTAATTGCTTCTGATCTAGATACCCAGGAGCATCCAGCATCACATCTCTTCCTGAATTGTTCTTAGGGAATGCAATACAGTCACGAATAGAATCCAATCCGGCAAACAAAGACACCCAACGGTCAAGTCCGTATGCCAAACCACCATGAGGAGGCGCACCAAACTTAAAGGCATTCATCAAGAAGCCAAACTGTTCTTGTGCCTTTTCTGGAGTAAATCCGAGAATCTCAAACATCTTAGCCTGCAACTGAGAGTCATGGATACGGATAGAACCACCACCTACTTCCACACCGTTGACTACCATATCGTATGCATCTGCACGAACTGCCGCTGGATCAGTATCCAACAATGGAATATCTTCTTCTTTCGGATGTGTAAATGGATGATGCATAGCCATCAATCGACCTTCTTCCTCACTCCATTCAAACATTGGGAAATCAATCACCCACAGACAAGCAAACTTGTTCTTGTCGCGAAGTCCCAACTGATTACCCATTTCCAAACGAAGTTCGCAAAGCTGCTTACGAGTCTTCATTACATCATCACCACTCAAAATCAAGATCAAATCACCCGGTTTTGCACCAAATGCTTCTTTCATCTGCTGAAGCACTTCCTGCGAGTAAAATTTATCCACGCTTGACTTCACATTTCCATCAGCCTCAACGCGAGCATAGACCAATCCCTTCGCACCTATCTGAGGGCGTTTTACGAAATCTGTCAAATGGTCAAGCTGTTTGCGAGTATAAGTAGCTGCACCTTCCGCACAGATACCACCTACATAAGCAGCATTATCAAATACCGAGAAGCCATATCCCTTCATGATATCCATCAGCTCAACAAACTTCATTCCGAATCGCAAATCAGGCTTATCGCTACCATAATATTTCATAGCATCAGCCCAAGGCATACGGATAAACGGCTCTGCAAGCTCTACACCACGCAATTCCTTAAACAAGTGTTTGGCCATACCTTCAAATGTCTGAATGATATCTTCCTGTTCTACGAAACTCATCTCACAGTCAATCTGAGTAAATTCAGGCTGACGGTCAGCACGAAGGTCTTCGTCACGGAAACATTTTACAATCTGGAAATAACGGTCGAATCCTGAAACCATCAAAAGCTGCTTCAAAGTCTGAGGAGACTGAGGCAATGCATAGAATTGTCCCGGGTTCATACGAGAAGGAACAACAAAGTCACGTGCACCTTCTGGAGTAGAGCCAATCAACATAGGAGTTTCAACCTCCAAGAAGCCTTTGCTATCCAAATAACGACGAACTTCCATTGTCATACGATGACGCAATTCAAGATTCTTACGTACGGCAGTACGGCGCAAATCAAGATAACGATACTTCATACGCAAGTCATCGCCACCATCTGTATTATCTTCAATAGTAAACGGAGGAGTCTGTGCAGAGTTCAAGACATTCATCTCTGCCACAATAATTTCAATTTCCCCGGTAGGGATGTTATTATTTTTGCTGGAACGTTCGCTTACAGCACCTTTCACCTGGATAACAAATTCACGTCCCAAATGATTAGCCTGTTCACAAAGTTCTGCATCGTTTTCAGCATTAAAAACCAACTGAGTGATACCATAACGGTCACGGAGGTCAACGAAGGTCATTCCTCCCATTTTACGTGTACGCTGTACCCATCCGGACAGTGTCACGTTCTTGCCAGCATCGGCGAGTCTCAATTCGCCACAAGTATGACTTCTGAACATGTTCTTATTTATATTTATAGAGTTCCAAAAAACTGTTTATTCAAAACTTGACAAAGGTAGTATATGTTTTTGATTTATGCAAGAGTTGCCCTGCTTCAGAGCCTCGCCCTCCCATTTAAGATTTCACTTTCCGTCAAATACTCAGACACCGGAGCATAGATAAACAATACGCTTCCACCTTTAATCGCATCAATGACCGGACGGGAAAGCTTTTCAGGCAATGCCGGACATCCTAAACTTCTGCCCAACCGTCCGCTAGCTGCTACCGAAGGATTAGCATAAGCTGCTCCATGAACAACAATGGCACGTTCACGGGCATGGTCGTTCACTCCTCTTTCCAAACCGTCCAAAATCAAGGAGTATCCATTTTTCCCCTGATAAGTCTTATCTGTGAGATAGAAACCGAGAGAACTCTTATAAGAACCATTCTTGTTAGAAAAAGAGGTAGCATAATTTCCCCCACTGTTTCTGCCATGTGAAACCACAGAAGTAAACAATAGTCTACGATGTAACATATCGAACACATAAAGCCTTGGCTCGGTAGAAGGACGAGAGAAATCTATCAACGTAAGCACTTCTCTTTTACGTTGAGAAATTTGATAATAGCCTTGTACAGCACGACAAAACGGAATGCGGCTTACCTTACCTGCCAAATCCATTTCATGGTAAAGCAGTTCTGCCGTCTGCAAAGGAGACAATGACCTAGACTTACCCGATGCAGGGTTTACACTTCCACCTGTAAGGGTATCAAACGAATAAAACAAAAGAAAAGCAACCAGCAATAAGATTCTTGAAAACGACATTCTTCCAAAATTTAAATAATGGATGCAAAGTTACTGCTTTATCTAGAAAACACTTATATTCAAACAGTTAAAAAACTATTCTATTACGATTATTAACGTTTTATCAATCGGAGCCCAATCATATATGAAACGAGCATGCGATGTAGCGGCACGCACACACATGTGCGAACGCGGAACGGTACCCAACGACCAACTATACTCTATCATTTTAGTCTGCGGCACATTTACCGGCACACCATGTATATAAGCACCGTTTGTAAACCGAGAAGCATAGGGTGCATACCCACCAACATGAGAGCCTCCATCCTTCAAGAAAATCATCTTTTCCTTTTTCTGCTGAAGCAAAAACATACCTAAAGGCGTTTCCTGTGCATAAGGGGGACGATGCACGCCCGTTGTGGCAGGATTCATGCTTCTGACTCTCCAGTCACCAGCCTTTATACGCTCCATAACGGCCATGTGCTGCATTCCACGATCCACCACCACTACATGATGAAAAGAAACATCGGCAGACAATTTACGAACATATCGTTTAGGAATATACCATTCACCCGTCATAGCAACCGGATAAACGACACTAAAATTGGTATTCTCTGAAATAATCCGCACTAAAGTTCCATCTCTACCATAACGTTCAGGAAGTACCGTATCGGAAGGATGGTACATCGGCACCGACTGATAACGCTCCACTCCTTGCTTATCGGACACCCTGCCATATTCATTACGCACAAAGTCCTTTATCAAAGGAGCTTCACCTTTATAATTCTTATAATTGGCAAGCACTGCCCAATGTAAAGTAGTATCTTCTTGCATATTTTCTACAAAAGCTAGGCATTTGCGGATTTCAGTCCACTTAAAGCTACGCACCTTATCTTTATAAGGATATTCATCTTTCAGTGTATAACGATCATACAGAAGTTCCTTTTCCAGATGTATATCACCAGACAGCCATATCTTAGCCTGCCGTTTAGGAAGTAACAACTGAGAAATAGCAGCAGGAGAATCATCCTCAGGCAATCTCACTACCCAAGAACGACCAGACTGCACCCACCAATAAAAAACCAGGAGACAACCTACCACCAAAAGCAATATTCCTATTATTTTTTTCACCGCACCCAATTGATTAAGAAGACAGCCACAGACCACCTTTGTTTATAGGTAAATATACGAAAAAATAGAATCACTGTATCAAAAAAGAGCAGAAAGTTGACAGATATGATCCAATTATTCTTCTTCCGGATAGTGTAATGTCTCCACTTTCTCCAACCGAGCTTTCAAAGCAGGCATCAAAGACTTCCGAATACGTAAGGTCATAATACAATCCATATCATAAGCCTGACCGATTATTTCAGGAGAAACCTCTTTCACTATACGCATCACATCATTCATAAATGGATACTCAAACACCACTGTCACATCTTCATCTACCGTTTTTTCAATCACTGCGGCCTCATCCAAAGCCATCGCAGCAGCAGTACGGTATGCTACAATCAGCCCACTGGTTCCCAATTTGATTCCTCCAAAATAACGAACCACAATGACTAACACATCTGTCAATTCCTTTGAATTGATTTGTCCCAAGATAGGCTTGCCAGCTGTTCCCGATGGCTCCCCGTTATCATTTGCACGAAAATCCTTACGTTCAGCCCCCAGCATATATGCATAACAAACATGCCGGGCATCATAATATTTTTTCTGATACTCTTCTAAGTACGATTTAACCTCAGTCAAAGTGCGTACAGGAATTGCAACAGCAATAAATTTACTCCGTTTTTCGGTAAATATCGCTTCCGAAAGGGATGTAATAGTCTTATATGTATCTTCCACGAATCAAAATAATTTTAATAGTTTAATATCGATGAAATAATCGTAATTTCACCGCTTTCACCACTGATTTTCCTGCTATTATTAAGGTTACAGCCAATAAAATCAAGAAAACACCTACCATAATACGCGGTGTTAATTGCTCGCCAAACACCGCCACACCAATAAACAAGGCAGTAATAGGTTCCAAAGCTCCCAATATAGCCGCTGAAGTAGAGCCTATATAATGAATTGATTTTGTCATGGTTATTAATGATATAATAGTAGGGAAAAGTGCCAACCCTATGGGATTACCCCACATCATCGGTTGCTCTATCCAATCAAGATCCAGCCCGAAACGCAAACGCACCAAATAGATACTCAAGCCCGACAGAAGTACATAAAAAGTAAGTTTAGTCACATTCATCTCTTTTAATACCGAACGATTCACTCCTATTATATACATAGCATAAGTCAAGGAAGAAGTGAACACCAAAACAATACCCAATGTACTCAATGTCTGTCCACCCTCTCCACGGTAAAGCAATGAGATTCCCGTCACTGCCAACAAAATAGACGCCGTAGTAATCAGCGACACCTTTTCTTTGAAGAACAGAGCCATCAACACAGCTACCAGTACCGGATACACAAACAAAATGGTAGATGCAATCCCGGCATCCATATAATTATAGCTCATAAAAAGAGTCAATGAAGAAAACGAAAAGAACAACCCCATGGCAAACAACGGCAAGAGTTCCACCTTACGCAACGAGAAAGGTATATGCTGTACCTTCATCATTACTCCCATCATTACAAGAGCCAAAAAATAGCGATAAAACAAGACCGAATCCGCTCCAATACCTTTACTATACAAAGGTAAAGTAAATAATGGATTTAATCCATAACTAGCTGCCGCAGCCGCCCCATAAAGAAAGCCTTTCAATGTGTGATTTGAAGTCATTTTAATCTAATTATACCTTAAAATATCGAATTGCAAAGTTACATAATATCAAAATGAATACAATATAAAAAAAACAAAAAAGCAAGGCAAACATCCTAACGGGACATCCACCTTGCCTTCTTTCTATAACCAAAGCATAACGTATATTCTAATTATATCAACTCTGACACAACACCTTATTTTTATTTTTTATGCTTCTTCGATTTCTTCGAATTGGATGAAAATACTTCTCTCTTAAGACCACCATGTCCAGCTCTTTCAAGTTCCTTCTTCAACTCTTCCACCTCAGCAGTCAAAGATTCAATTTCCAGTTCCTGATTCTGAATCGTTGTCAATAGCGCACTCAACTCTTCATTATCCACATCCACCGGATAGAGAGCATCTACACGGGCCAAAAAGTCGGCCAAGATATTCATATAGTTGGTGAAGGCATCATAAGGAGAATCGTAAATCACACGATCAAGAGTCACTCCTGTTTCTTTAGTTGTCATAAAACGGAAGTTGTTGCTTGCCTGCAGATAATCCCAATCCTGCTTAATACGCTTGTCATCACAAAGATAAACACGCTGAGCCACGCTGTAAAGTTTATTAAATGCTTCGCGCTGCATGACATTACCCAACCAAGGGCTAATGTCTCTTTCTTCATCCACCCAAGACACAGGATATGGAACATCCATTGCATCTACCGATTTTAACTTGGTGACGATTTCTGTAGGAGTAGAGAAAGTAATGCCTTTCTGTTTAGCACATACAGGCAAAGCTTTGATGAACTCCAATATATTTGAAGACAACGGCTGATACATACCCAATGCCGACAATTCCATAAAGATATTGATTACCTGTTCATTTTCTGGCATTGATGCAATCCAGCCAATATATTTGTCTGCAAACAGTGGATATTCATTCCATTCAGAATTAGAGAATCTCAAACTGATATCATCAGACAACTTAAAATCACGGAGCAACAATTTCAATTCAGGATTTTCGGCACAATGATATAAGTAATGTGGACTCTTCCACCCCAAGATATGTTTAGCACCTTCTACCAACATACCCTTAAAGCCCATGCTAGCTACCACACCTCCAATCTCATTGTCATAAATCAAACTAGAGTTACGGAATACTTTAGGCTCCTGTCCAAAGTAATCTTTAACCTTGTTACGCATACGCTCCACTTCTTCACGGAAACATTCTTCGCTAATAAGAGAAGACAAGCCATGAGAATAAGGCTCACAAATAAATTCACAACATCCGGTAGCATTCAGTTCCTGCAACAGCTCAATTACAGACGGAGCATAAATTTCAAGTTGTTCCAAAGCTACACCCGAAATAGAAAGGGCCACCTTAAAAGCTCCTCCATTATCACGGGCCATTTCTATCAAAGCCTTTAATGCTGGAATATAAGAACGTTCAGCCACTTCATTGATAGCCTGTTCATTTGCGTAATCATCATAATAATAATGATCACTACCAATTTCAAAGAAACGATAACGTTTCAAATGAGTAATCTGATGTATTTCAAAGTAAAGACAGATTGTTTTCATAAGATTCAGAATGTTTTTTTATTTACCATAATTGTTCAAGACCTGATCATACAAATTTCGCACTTTCAGGCCTACCTTTTCCCATACGATAGTATCAACCTCTTTCTTACCTTCATCACGCAGATATTCATAGAGTGAAGGATTCGTACAGATAGAATAAATAGCGTCTGCCATAGCATGTATATCCCAATAATCAGTTTTGATACACTTGCTCAATATTTCAGCACAACCAGACTGTTTGGAAATAATTGTAGGAACACTACACTGCATTGCCTCCAGCGGAGAAATACCAAACGGCTCTGATACGGAAGGCATAATATATACATCACTTGCCTTAAGTACCTCATAAACCTGCTTACCCTTCATGAAACCTGGGAAGTGGAAATGGTCGGCAATTCCTCTTTCGGCTGCCAAATGAATCATTGCATTCATCATATCGCCACTACCAGCCATCACAAAACGTATATTGCGAGTACGTTTCAACACCATTGCAGCCGCTTCAACAAAATACTCAGGACCTTTCTGCATGGTAATACGCCCCAAGAAAGTTACAATCTTTTCTTTTTCACTCTTCTGTGGCTGGATAGCTTGAATTTCGTCAGGCAACGGAGACACAGCATTGTGCATAGTGAAGCACTTGCGCGGGTCTTGATAATACTTATGAATAACCGTCTGGCGTGTCAGTTCACTTACACACATGATACAATCGGCATGGTCCATACCATTCTTTTCAATTGCATATACAGTAGGATTTACATTCCCACGGCTTCGGTCGAAATCGGTGGCATGCACATGAATCACCAATGGCTTTCCTGAAATCTGCTTTGCATGGATACCGGCCGGATAAGTCAACCAGTCATGTGAATGGATAATATCAAACTTCTGCTGACGAGCCACCACACCGGCTACAATTGAATAGTTATTGATTTCTTCATGCAGATTATCCGGGTATCTTCCAGAAAATTCCATACATCCCAAATCATTGGTATGCATATAATTGAAATCGGCATAGATATGATCTCGCATATCATAATACAACTGAGGGTCCATATACTTGCCCACTCTGCTGTTTACATAATCCCATTGTACATCACGCCATACAATAGGCACACTGTTCATACCGATAATTTTAAGGAAACTCTGGTCTTCATCTCCCCAAGGTTTAGGAATACAGAATGTAATATCCATATCCTCCTGTTGAGACATCCCCTTTGTCAAACCATAACTGGCTGTGCCCAGACCTCCTAGGATATGAGGAGGAAATTCCCAGCCAAACATTAACACTTTCATAGTACCTCCTCTATTTATTGATTTTCATATTTTTCCAATATTTTGATGGTTCTCAACCCCTGACCGACATTCATTGCAAATGAAACGGCTCCACGACCACGGAATGGCGGATTACCATCAAACAGTTCCGGTATCGTTCCCAAACAATGACAACTCATCTCATCTTCATAACCTATCAACTGGCGTTCAATAAACGAAATAGCACTTCGCTTATAAATCTTCAAATATGCCTCCAAATAGAACCCTTCAAGCCAAGGCCATGCTGTACCTTGATGATAAGCATAATCACGCTGCAATTGCGGACCTACATAATTGGGGTTGTACCCGGCGCTCTTCGGACTCAACGAACGAATTCCCTTTGGAGTCAACAGTTCCTTCGTCACTACATCCAACACTCCTTTTTTCTGTTTTGCATCCAATGGAGAATAATCAAATGCTGCAGCAAAAATCATGTTTGGACGCACACTCCAGTCCATTTCACTGCCATTAACATAATCCAGCAGATAACCATATTCGTTCAAAAATGTTTCCACAAAAGAAACTTTTGTCTTTTCTGCCATGGCTGTCAATTCGGCCGAGAACTCCATATCACCGCCTCCGGCACACAAATTGGCTGTAAACATCAAAGCATTATACCAAAGTGTATTGATTTCAACCACATATCCCGTACGAGGAGTAACCGGTCGGTTATTTACCATCGCATTCATCCAAGTGGCAGCCTTTTCTCTACCTTCTACAAACACCAACCCGTTATCATGCACTTCAAAATTAGGATGCTTTCCTTGTAAAAGGAATTTCATGATGTCTTTAATGAAAGTGCCATAATTTTTGCAGGCTTCTTCCGGTGAAACAAATTTAGCATACTGCTGTACTGACCATATAGCCCACAAAAGCACATCCGGATGCTGAATCTCATAAACTTTCAACGTCGTTTCCTCCCGATTCATGAATGCATATACCGCTTTCATCGCAGTCTGCATCACAGCCTCAAATTTATCCACTTCATTGATAGCCAACATCAATCCAGGCGATGCAATAAACAAATCTCGTGCACGGCATTTAAACCAAGGATATCCGGCCAAAATATACGATTCTCCATCCTGTTTGTTCAAGAATTGATGAGCAGCATTAATCAAGCAGTTTTTAAAATTGTCGCGAGGGGTGCGTCTTTCTAGTTCCGATTCAAAAAGTTCATTAAGGTTTTCTGGATTTGTTTCAGAAATACCTCCAGCAAACACAACTGGCTCTCCCGGCTTGATTTCCATTTCAAAATACCCTGGCACATATAAATCTTCATTAAAGTCATACCCACGCTCCTGTTCTTTTGGATATTCAATTCCACGATACCAATCTGGAGTGAAATGGAATTCATTGGATGCACTGAACTGCATATAAAGTTCGGGATAACCTGGATACATACATGTCTTGATACCATTTGAGACCTCATCGTAATGACGGCTAGCCTGACAGTTTTCATGAGTATACTGCCTTACACTTCTAAAAGCCAGATAAGGGCGCAGACGCAAAGTGGTAGCAGAATGTGCCTGAAGCAATGTATAACGTATTAAAATACGGCTTTCATGATGAACAAAGATTTTTTCCTTCTTCAAGATAACTCCCCCTACGCGATAAATGGTAGTAGGAACTTTCTCACATTGAAACTCACGGATATACTTATGCCCGCGAGGACTGTAGTTGTCACCATGATACTTATGCACGCCTAGATTAAATTCAGCGTTATGCTGTATGACTGTTTCATCCAGCGATGAAAGCAACACATGGTTTTCATCGTCTAATTCCGGCACTGGAATCACGAGCAAACCATGATATTTGCGAGTATTGCAATCCACTATCGTAGAGCAATGATACGCACCCGAACGATTTGTACGAAGTATCTCTCTAGGCAGAGATTCTTCCAAATTCGTCAGCAACGTTTTATCAAATCGTAAATAACTCATAGCTGTTTATTAAGGTTATAGTTGTTTAAACTTTTTCTGAAAAAATGTTATTTATGCCCAAATTTACTAATTTATTAATTAACACAAAACTTATTCCCTTTTTTTTTCTCCTTTTATTCAAAATAGTTCTTTACAATCACATTGTTCTTTCATTCTTATTAATAACTGACCAAAATATTATTTATATTCCCCACTTTTCTCTATGGCATTGTCATTTTTATTCAACGGATATCAAATCTGTTTATTACGCCAATTTCCCTTCCACATATAAATATAAGATGTGTACATCATCAAGAAATATACATAATCGGAAGTCCAGCATATTGCAACATCTTCCTTCAAGTAAAAGGCGATGTAAAACACATATATCATATAAACAAAAATGCTCATTAGCTCAAGATAAAGTGCTACACGTGTATTTCCCGTCCCTGACACACTAAAGAAATAAATAAAGGCAGGAACCTGCAACAGATAAGAGCCCAACATTACCCAATAGGAAGCCAACGAAGCATCTATCAATTCAAGATTATCTGTATAGATACGCAATACTAGATGTGGAAAAACCATCAATAAGATACCAATCGGGAGTACAAAGCAAAAACAGAGACGAATCATCCTACGGCAAAGCGGCATCACTTCTTCGGTACGCCCCTCTCCTATCAAATTACTCACCAGCGAACAAGACGTAGAGGCAAAAGCATTCACAAACATAAACAAAAAGCCAGAAATGCTCCGTACTACATTGGTAATAGCCAAAGGACGCTCCCCCAAATGTTCCACAGCAATAAAGAAAACAAACCAAGCCATAAAGGTTACACCATCCTGGATCATTACCCATACCGACACACTTAGAATTTGCTTCAACTCACGCCATTTGATTTTTCCAAAGACAAAAAGTGAATATTTCCGATAATCCACTTTCCTGTAGGTATAGACCACAAAGAAAAGAACAGACACCGCCTCCGATATTACAGAAGCAATGGCAGCTCCTTTAATGCCCAAAACCGGAAATCCCATTTTACCGAATATAAGCAGATAATTCAATACAATATTTGTACCCACCATCACCACAGAATTGGCTGTCAATGTACGGGTATTGGTTGTACCTACATAAAAAGCCCGAAACATCACTGCCACAAACGAAAAGAAAAAGCCATATACACGCCAGTCCAGATAATCTAATGTAGCACGATAGACATGAGGAGAGTCAATAATATGGTCTAATATAACCGGAGAAAGCCACCGGGACAGTCCGAAAAGCAACGCAGCAAAAAGCAAAACAAAAATAGTTCCTTGCGTAAACACTTCCCCAATACGGTGATACTCTTGCTCACCATTACGCCTGGCTATCAGTACTTGGGCTCCTAAACTAAAGCCAAACCCCAACATATAAATAACCAAATAATAGACTCCGGCCAATGCGGAAGCCCCCAGTTCAACCTCTCCCACTCTTCCCAAATAGGCTGTATCCGTAAGGCTTACTAAGTGCTCCATCAGAAGGCTTACCAACACGGGAAATGTTATTTTTAATATATGAATATCTGTCAACTGCAATCGTTTTTCCATTCTTCCAAGTATATATTATATTAATTTTTTTCTAAATTCTAAAAGTGCCACTACCAAAACTGTGGCTATATTCGACGAATCCACTATATTCAGCAGTGATATACGAACTACAATATTAGCAAACTCAATGTATCAAACGGCAACCCATTGCCTTCGATACCTATCATTATAAGTAAATTATCAAAAGACATATCGGATATTAAGATCTGATTTACAACACCAATAAGCTATTTCCACCGAAACTCTTATCTCTCTATGATTCAACGGACAGCAAATACTATGACATAGCAAACCCACATCTATACTCTATTTTAGTGCAATAGTTCATTCCCAGGCAAGCCAACCGATTGCACTTTCTTCTTCGAAAGAATTTTCTTCAAAGAAAAACAATACCTAGAGGCATCTTGAGGAGGATTCTTCCGCTCAGCCCTCAACACGACCAGCCGATACTCATAACCAGATTCATATTCAAAACCTTCTATTTCAGAATACATGTATTGCCACGGCTCTCCGGAAGAGTATTTGACAAGCATACAGGTCTGCGGACCGACTCCATATCCTATCCTAGTTTCTGAAGCAATAGTTAAATCTAATGTAACTGATTGGACGATAGGACAAAAAGAACGACAAGCAATAGTCAACCACAAAAATCCTGCCAAACAAAAAGAATCAATAATAGGTTTCATACGCATCTCAATTTTAATTATAAAGTATCCTTTTACAATACCAAAGGAAGACCTCTAAAGCCATAGGTATAAAAAAAGGAGTACCGCTGTACTCCAACCTTTGTTAACCTTAAATCTAATACTATGAAAAACACGATACAAAGGTACACATTTATGGGAAACCTGCAAATTTTCAATTTCGCAAAAGTTGCTTTATAACATTTATTAATAGGGCTGAGGCTATTTTTTATATTCCCTTATGCCTTTCCAGTAAATTCGGCAAACTAATACTATCATCTTTAAATAAACCAATTATTGCCCATAAACAATCAAGTGCTTTAACATTTCAATCCTGATGAATTGGTTTCAATGTAAAACAATCTATATCCGGTGACCATGTATAACGACTTCCTATACGTATGACATTATATCCAGGTTTCAAGTCTATTTCAAAAGCTACGGACATGACTCCTTTAGAACGTTCCTTTTCTAGGTTACTAAATGAAAAACGTTCCCCATTCACCGAAACTTCAATCTTATGATCAATAACAGAATACTGCTTTTTCTCGGCAGGAACATAAAATACTTTCATTTCATATCTACCACCTTTTTTACTATAAACATCATTCCATTCCGCATAATTTTTCTTGTGTCCACCAAGGTTGCATACAGTCATTCCTCCAGAAGCATCCTCAAAAGGCATAAAAGCAACACTACGAGAGCGCTTTGCCAAATCATCAAAATCATTCAAGTAAGCTTGTTCCGCCTCATACACTACACGCTCTAACCTTTTTTCAGCATTGACACATAAAATTTTGACCCCGTGAGGCTCCACATCATATTCAATCACATCTTTAACAATACCCTGATTCTTCCGTCTTACAAGATCACGAATTTCTGCAACTCCAGCAAGTTCCAAAGTTTCTAAAGGCACACTGAAAGAACACCATTTACCCGAAGGGTTATACAAAGCTACAGCACGTTTCGTTCCTTGTCTTGTTTCTAAATCCTTCACAAGTACATATCCATCCCCTTTATGTTGTACTACATAAGCCTGTAGTCCAAGAGGGTCTTGATTAATAGCTATTAGTTCTTTATTCTTAAGCAAGTCCATCGACTTCTCAGGGATTGTAGTTAAATCACAACCTATAAGCAACGGTGAACACATAATGCACCACATCCCAAAATGTGTTTCTTCTTCCACTTCACTTAATCCACGACCAATCTCCAACATATCCATATCATTATAGTGCCCCTCTCCTGCAAATGCAGACAAATATAAATTTTTCGATATGATATGTTTCACGGATTCCCAATTAGGTGAAATATCTTCACTTATCCTCCACGAACGTGCATAATTCTTTACCCAAGTACCCGGATATGCCCAACGACAAATATTCAAAGAAATATTTCGCGAAGACACTTCACGAATTGCATTAACAATCTCTTTATACCTCTCCTTTTCATCAAGTTCAAGTTGCTGCCCTGCGCCACAATAATCAATCTTTATAAAATCATATCCCCACTCATTAAAAAATAGAGAAGCGTCTTGATGCTCAAATCCATAAAGTCCAACACCAATACCATTCTTATCGGAATCCCAAATAGACCCACATGTGTTAGCTCCCGCTTCAGAATAAATACCAGCTTTCAAACCTTTCGAATGAATATAATCTGCCAACACCTTCATACCATTAGGAAAGCGTTCAGGATGAGAATGAAGTTGTCCCTTTTCATCCCTCCATCCAAAAAAGCCATCATCAATATTCACAAACTGATAACCCACCTTTTTAAAACCATTATACACCATCGCATCAGTTTGTTTCTTTATCAATGCTTCATTAATATCAACCCGATAGGTATTCCAAGAACTCCACCCCATAATAGGAGTATCCATCTTATAACCCTGAGCGTAATTGTTGTATATGTTCATTCCCATCAAGACAAGGATGACAAATCTGCCATTGAATTTTCTCATAGATAAAATAATTCTGCAGCACCTATAAAACTAATATAATCCATCAAAATAACTGACCTAATTAATAGCCAAGCTATTTTCCTAAAATAAAGAAACTGTTGAAATCGGCTGCAATTAAAGTCAATAGTCCTTTATTTTAAATTACAAAATTACAAAATTATAACAATATCTAACTATCAGCCCCATTTATTTATGTGTAGAGTTGTAGGGTCTACAAATAATGCAGAATAAGACCAGTTCTTTAGGCTTTCGGGGCGCTCCAGAAGAGAAGGTGTCTACAAATAATGCAGAATAAGACCAGTTCTTTAGAGTATTCAAATCACTCCATTATAGCCTTCGTTCCTTCTAATAGGAATTTCCCTACTTATCTAAAAGACTAAATCACCGTGATACTTGCGTTTTGGGGTAGATTAAAATGTATATCCTGTTATCATTGCGTTAATAAATCGCAAAAAAGAAAATCAGCAAAGCTAAATAATCTACAATACTAAACAATTCTATAACTTTGCCTTAAGCGATTATAACAAATACTATTCGTTGTTATTTGTAGGTCAATACTATAAATACACAATCTTTTTGCTAATCACTCAATTTATAAGCACCTACAAAATTCATCAAACTCACGTTAAGACATAAGCAATATGAGAACAAAAAAAATTTTAGCATTAATCATGTTTTGTGCATGTTCTATGCTGTCAGTAAAAGCACAATATAGTGTACAGAGTGCATGTGAAAAAATAAGATTCATCAACTTGCCATATGAAGCAGGAAAAAATAATTTAAGAATTCAAAGTGTAGGTATTACAAATCCTAATAATGTAATGCCCGATAAATTATATAAAGATTTTCAGTGCACAGACTACGTTCTAGCTAGTAGTGACCCTGAATTAAACCCTATATTATTTGGTAAGTTTCAAGTACCAAATAGTAATTGGATTATAGGGGCGGTCACATTTGGCGGAGCAACAGATTTACAAACAACATATTTAATTGTAGTAGACAAACAAGGTGATATAAAGAGCGTATTGGAGTCGGAAATACAGTTTGGATTGATTGCAACTAAACAATTCAGAATAACCAGTGATGGTAAAGTGACAATAACTAAACTAGTTCCAACCTCTTCAACATCAGTAAAGTTCTACGCTTTTGATCAGATTTCAGTTTACAAAGTTGACGAAACATATTCAATAAATTCATCTGGTATTTTTGTGAAAGAAGGAGAGAAGAAGTATGGTACTAAAAACTATTCGAAATCACAATTAGATACAATGAGCAACGATTTATGGGATTTATAATTGGCAATATCTCTATAACTGGTCCATCCTTTCTTTATTTCGCCTGTATGAGTGTCTGCCCTTTGAAGTATCATCAGATTGATACTCATGTGAGGTCGTGCGGTATTATAGAAAACACAGCTTTCTCCACAGCCTCTCTAAGCTCCTTAATATTATATGACACCTTGCCTTCAAGCAGTTTATTCTCCATTGTATTATTAATCCTTTTGGTCTGTGCTTTAGGCCTTGAGGAAATCCCAAATGTAATTATACGACCGAAATACAAATCAAACTCGATGTCTTCAAATTTTTGTCATGTACTTAAGAGTTTTACAAAATATCCATTTATAACACGAGAGTCGAGATAATTTGCGGAAATCCAAGATAAAACTATTAATATAAGAAAATATCTATATACACTTTATAACATTTCAATCCTATTAGATTACACCAACTAGAGAGAAAATAAGGAGGATTTCTATTATTTTTATAAAAAGGAATGAAATCATGCCGACATTTTTGGGGAATCTTCTAATTATTTTGGAGGAAATATGTAATCATTTTCACTGAAATAATTAGAAGATTTGGGAAAAATATGCCGAGGATTTGGAAGAGATGGTCGGAAAATTTCAAAAATCGGAAGAAAAAGAGATGTTTTTTCCTGATTTCTGCGCTATTTCAACAAAAATTTAAAACACAAAAATCAACCTTATTATTCTGAAACAGAAACAGATAAACAAAATATGAATCTATGAGAATCGATTATTTAGCAATACTCGAACTCTTATACATAAACAAGCGAATGCTGAACAGGTGATTTACATTATTTAACAACAAAGGCCAACGAAAAAAATAGCAGTTCTTTTGAAACTATCTACTAGACACTATTACCAACAGGAGCCCATCACAAAAACAAAACTGATATTGCATTTTCCGTATCTTTTCATTATCTTCGCAATAATCTAATAATAAAAAGACTATTAAAGCAAAAACAAACATCATTCAGACCTTTTTGAAAGAAAGCAACAAGTGCTACTTGCTACTTAGACTAAACAACTCATTTTATATTTAATTTTTTAAATCAAAAATCATGAAAAAGTACATTGCAGAATTAATTGGAACCATGGTCCTGGTATTGCTAGGATGTGGTAGTGCCGTTTTTTCAGGTAACGCAGCTGATGCTGTAGGTGCAGGAACAGGAACATTAGGAGTTGCCTTGGCCTTCGGACTCTCCGTAGTGGCTATGGCATATTGCATTGGAGGTATTTCCGGATGCCATATCAACCCAGCTATCACATTGGGAGTTTGGATGAGCGGCAGGATGAGCAGCAAAGATGCAGGTATGTATATGCTGTTCCAAGTGGCAGGAGCTATCATCGGTTCACTGATTCTTGCCTTACTTGTCAGCACCGGGGCTCACGGTGGCCCTACTATGACCGGAGCCAACTCTTTTGACGCAGGCGAAATGGGGCAGGCATTCATAGCCGAAGCGGTATTCACCTTTATCTTTGTCTTGGTGGTATTGGGTTCAACCGACGAGAAACATGGGGCAGGCAACTTGGCAGGGCTCGCCATCGGTCTTACACTGGCATTAATCCACATTGTTTGTATTCCTATCACCGGAACATCTGTCAATCCGGCAAGAAGCATCGGCCCGGCATTGGTTGAAGGCGGACAGGCTGCAAGTCAGCTATGGCTCTTCATTGTTGCCCCGTTTGTGGGGGCTGCATTCAGTGCTTTGGTATGGAAGTTCTTACGGAAATAACAATAAGACCATTGAATGATATTGAGCAGGAGGAATGCAGAAACTGGTCCTCCTGCTTTTTTTAGAAAAAAAAGCTGCCCCCGATAAAGAGGCAACTTTTCTTATATGTATCGTTCAGATAATTAGTCAATCATTTCAAAGCCACAGTATGGAACCAAAGCCTTAGGGATACGGATACCTTCAGGTGTCTGGTTGTTTTCAAGCAATGCAGCCACAATTCTAGGCAATGCCAGTGCCGAGCCATTCAGAGTATGGCAAAGTTCAGTCTTCTTGTCAGAGTTACGAAAACGACATTTCAGACGGTTAGCCTGGTAAGTATCGAAGTTAGACACTGAGCTTACTTCCAGCCAACGCTTCTGAGCTTCTGAGTAAACTTCAAAGTCGTAGCAGATAGCTGCAGTGAAACTCATATCACCACCACAAAGACGCAAGATGCGGTAAGGCAACTCCAACTTCTGAAGCAGACCTTCTACATGATTCAACATTTCTTCGTGAGAAGCTTTAGAGTGTTCCGGCTTGTCAATACGTACAAGTTCCACTTTAGAGAATTCGTGCAAACGATTCAAGCCACGCACATCCTTACCATAAGAACCAGCCTCGCGACGGAAACACTGAGTATATGCACAGTTTTTAATAGGCAACTGCTTTTCGTCCAGAATCACATCACGATAGATGTTGGTTACAGGAACTTCTGCAGTAGGAATCAAATACAGATCATCCAAATTGCAATGATACATCTGTCCTTCCTTGTCAGGCAACTGACCTGTACCATAACCGGATGCGGCATTTACAACTGTAGGAGGCATCACTTCTTCATAACCAGAAGCACGAGCCTCATCCAAGAAGAAATTAATCAGCGCACGCTGCAGGCGAGCACCCTTACCTTTATATACCGGGAAACCAGCACCAGTAATCTTCACACCCAAATCAAAGTCAATCAAGTCATACTTCTTAGCCAACTCCCAATGTGGCAGTGCATCTTTAGGAAGTTCTGTTTCCATACCTCCCATCTTCACCACTACATTATCTTCGGCACCTGTACCTTCAGGCACTTCATCATAAGGAACATTAGGAATAGTGTAAAGTACATTCTGCATTTCTTCGGCAGCCTGTTCCATTTCAGTTTGCAAAGTTTTGCTCACTTCCTTGATTTCAGCCACACGAGCCTTGGCAGCTTCAGCTTCTTCTTTCTTGCCTTCTTTCATCAGCATACCGATGGTTTTCGAAGTGGCATTGATTTCAGCCAGATTCTTATCCAGCTGGTTCTGTGCATTACGGCGTTTATCATTCAACTCAAGCACCTGTGCAATGGTTTCTTTTGCATTGGCGAAGTGCTTCTTTTCCAATCCACTGATTACCTTTTCGGTATTGTCTGTAATTTGTTTTATAGTAAGCATATCTTGTTAATTTAATATTAACTTTTTTGTTTTGCGTTGCAAAGATATTCTTTTATCAAGACAAAAAAAAGAATATCTTATAATATTATACTCTGACGAATACGAACCAACTTCTCCAGCAGCCCCTCCAGCAAATCAAGTCTCAACATATTCGCCCCGTCGCTCTTAGCCACCGTAGGGTCTTCGTGGGTTTCCATAAACAGCCCGTCTACTCCTACTGCCACTCCGGCCTTGGCTACTGTTTCAATCAGCTGCGGCATACCGCCTGTCACGCCCGAAGTCTGGTTAGGCTGTTGCAATGAATGGGTCACATCTAAAATTACAGGATGACCAAATGCCTGCATTTCCGGAATACCACGGTAGTCTACTATCAAATCCTGATAACCGAAAGTTGTGCCGCGCTCTGTCAACATCACTTGAGAGTTTCCAGCCTCAACAACCTTGTCGGCAGCAAAGCGCATGGCTCCCGGAGAGAGGAACTGGCCTTTCTTGATATTGACGATTTTCCCTGTACGTGCCGCCGCAACCAACAAATCAGTCTGACGGCAAAGAAAAGCCGGAATCTGCAATATATCCACATACTCGGCGGCCATATCAGCTTCTTCGGCAGCATGGATATCCGTCACCACCGGTACACCAAACTCCTGACGTACCTTAGCCAAAACCTTCAGCGCCTTCTCATCACCGATACCCGTAAACGAATCCAGGCGTGAGCGGTTAGCTTTACGGTACGAACCTTTGAACACATAAGGAATATCCAGACGGTCTGTCATCTTCACTACACGCTCAGCGATGCGAAGCGCCATCTCTTCACCTTCTATCACACAAGGTCCTGCCAACAGGAAAAAATTATCTGATTTCTTCAAATCGGAAATAGTCTGTATCATATCTTGTTTTCTATTAAAATTCTTTTATTGATTGTTATCAAATCACGTTATCAGTTGGGGATAATCAATGTAAGAGCTTCCGGATTGATGGAAACCTCAATGGGGAAATGCTTGTCGGCTAGAATACGCCCGTCTAAACTGATTTCTGCGTTCTGTGCACGAAGCACCTTCACCTTTCGGGTACGGTAAGGCTTCACTATCTTATGGTTCAACAAACGCCCTTTCTGCAACATCCACAATCCGGAAATCAGTTGCTTGAGCTCTGGATAATATACCAACGACATATCCAACCAACCATTATAAGGCACTGCACTTGGAGTCAATCCATATCCTCTGCAACTCCCAATAGCGACAGTCATCATATTGCCACGAATATGCTCGCCATTCACTTTTAGATGCATACGATGCAGTTTACGCTCAAAAGCCACCAAAACCAATGAAGCCAGATAAGACAACAACGGTATGCCCCAGAAACGACGGGTGCCGTTGGTAATACGTACAATACGAGCGCCCAGTCCAATATACAAAGCGTTGACAAAATAGCGCATCACTTGTTTCTCGCCTTCAACATAGTTGAGTACCCCAACATCCACTTTGCGTAACCGGCGGTTAATCAGCACGTCAATAGCTCCCTTGTAGTCACTGAACTCCAATCCCCAGTACCGGGCAAAATCATTGCCTATGCCATTAGGGATAATCCCCAAAGCAATATCTCCCTTATCGGACACATCGGATGACATAATGCCACTTACAGCTTCATTGATAGCTCCGTCACCTCCCACTACCACAATGGTACGATAACCGTTATTGGCCATAGTACGCGCCAAACGTTCGATGGAGCCGAACCCTTCCGACTGCACATAGTCATACTGCACTTGCCTAGACTCCATATAGTCCAGCATTTCCTTCCAACGCTTCTGCGCCTTTCTGCTTCCTGCTTTCGGGTTATAGATGATTCCCCAACGAGTTGGTTCTACCGCCATATTCTTCTATTTTTAAATTATCGTTTTAACAATTGCTGTATCTGTTCCAGCTTACTTTCCATACTGTCGGCCGCATTAATCCAGTGAATGGTAAAGCCACGACGTTCCATACCACGGAACCAGGTCATCTGCCGCTTGGCAAACTGGTGAATGGCAATCTCCAACTGATGATACATTTCATCAAACGTCAGTTGCCCGGTCACATGCAAGGTCAGGAACTTGTACTCCAAACCATAATAAATCAGGTTTTCGGGTGCAATACCCTCGTCCAGCAACCTACGCACTTCGTCCACCATACCTTCATCCAAGCGCTGTTTCAAGCGGCGGGAAATTTTTTCCCTACGGAGGTCACGGTCTATATCTACTCCGACTATCAAACCATTAATGGACGGGAACTCGCGCTCTTCCACTGGATGTTGGAGGTAATACTCTTCAATCTCAATGGCGCGTATGGCCCGTTTTACCGTATCTACATCGGTAGAGTTATGCAGAGTCTTATATGTCTTCAGTATATCTGTCAACTCTTCCAAAGACTTGTCTGCCAGACGCGTTCGGAGCGCCTCATCTTCAGGCACCGGCACTAGGCGATAGCCTTTCAACACTGACTCAAGATACATACCTGTACCTCCACAAAGTATCGGCAGCATTCCTCGACTACGAATATCTTGATATGCTTTCAAAAAATCACGCTGGTATTCAAATACATTATACTTATACCCCGGTTCTACAATATCAATCAGATGATAGGGTATCTGGCGCCCCTCAATGGTATAGTCTGCCAAATCTTTTCCGGTTCCCAAATCCATGCGCCTGTAAATCTGACGACTGTCGCCACTGATAATTTCAGTATGCAAACGGTCGGCAAGTGCAGCAGCCAGCGGAGTTTTACCGGAAGCCGTAGGGCCAAGTATAGTAATTAGTTCATAATTCATAACTGATAAATAACTTCTTCTGACAAAGATAGCTTTTTTCGATATATCCCCCTATATGGAATATCGTTTTTTTAGCAATCGCAAGACTTTTCACGTGTAAAATAAAATCATTACCTTTGCACGATTTTATAAACAGGATATCAATGAGAAAGAACAATTCATACGAGGAAAGATTAGGGACAGACAATATGCTTTCGCTTGTATTCAAGATGGCACTTCCTGCCGTCGCCGCACAACTTGTTAATCTTTTATATAACCTGGTAGACCGAATCTACATCGGACATATACCAGAAATCGGAACAGAAGCACTGGCAGGAATAGGAGTAACCGGTTCCATCATCATCTTGATATCCTCCTTTTCCGCTATCGTAGGTGGAGGCGGTGCACCGTTGGCAGCCATCGCCTTAGGACAAAACGACCGTATAAAGGCCGGCAAAATTTTAGGCAACGGATTCCTTATGCTACTTTGCTTCACCTTGGTCAGCACAGTCACTGTATACGCTTTTATGAAGCCTATCTTATATGCCATAGGGGCTTCAGAGCACACTATAGGGTACGCAGTCGACTATCTGTCCATTTATCTGATGGGAACTTTATTTGTAGAAATCTCGGTCGGGCTCAATCCGTTCATCAATACACAAGGACGCCCCACCATTGCAATGTATTCTGTACTGATAGGTGCTATACTCAACATCCTCCTAGACCCGCTGTTCATCTTCACTTTCCACATGGGCGTAAAAGGGGCGGCACTGGCCACCATCCTATCTCAAGCATGCAGTGCCATCTGGGTGCTAAAGTTCCTTACATCAAAGCAAGCCTCTCTTCCGTTGGAACGAAAGTTCATCAAGCCACATAAAGCCATCTTGCTTTCCATCTTGGCGCTGGGCGTATCACCATTCATCATGGCAAGCACAGAAAGCCTGGTGGGTTTTGTGCTCAACAGTAGTTTAAAAGTATTCGGTGATATCCATGTAAGTGCACTTGCTATCATGCAAAGCGCCATGCTGATGGTCGGCGTCCCACTTACAGGATTTGCACAAGGCTTTGTTCCAATAGTCAGCTACAACTACGGACATCGCAACATCAACCGTGTGAAAGAATGTTTCCGCATCGTACTGGCTGTAATGTTTTCTTTCAACCTCCTATTGGTTGGACTGATGATCCTTTTCCCAACAATTGTAGCTTCGATATTTACAAGCAACGAGGAACTCATAAGGACTGTAGGTAAAGTCATGCCTGTATTCCTGGCCGGAATGACTATCTTTGGCCTACAGCGCGCTTGCCAAAATATGTTCGTAGCATTAGGTCAGGCAAAGGTTTCTGTATTCATCGCGTTGCTGAGGAAAATATTCCTGCTGATACCTTTGGCATTGGTGCTCCCTCAGTTTATGGAGGTTACGGGGGTGTATGCAGCCGAAGGCATTTCCGATGCAACAGCCGCCATCTGTTGCACTCTCATCTTTGCTTATCAATTTCCCCGCATTTTACAAAAAGTCCAAACTCTTCGACAGAATTAGTAACCTATTCAATATAAAAAAGTGCGATATGTCACCTCGTCAGAGTAAACACATCGCACTTTTTTAGTCGCATATCATACAAGATGCTATTTAAGACTAGAAGCAGTATCAGCAGTCTGATCTTATACATTTATCGTACACTATCATCCATCTGCCTGTCTTTTACTCTTTAATTGGACTAACCAAAAAAGTCGTTTCGGCCTTGCTCACAACAAAGCCAAAACGACTATAATTAAAAAATCACCTTAAACTGACTTAATTTCTAAACTTAAGCATCTTCCCCTTCCTGTTCCTCAAACTCTTTCATCAGTTTGTTCTGAACATCGGTAGGAACCAATTCATAGCTAGCGAACTTCATGATAAATGAAGCACGACCACCGGTCAATGAGCTCAAAGATGTTGAGTAGTTGGACATTTCCTTCAAAGGAACTTTAGCTGCCAATTTCTCATACCCCTTTTCACTACTCATACCCATAATCATACCACGACGTCCCTGCATATCACTCATCACATCACCTAGTTTATCACTTGGCACAAAGACTTCTACATCATAGATAGGTTCCAAAATCTTAGGACCGGCATTCTTAAAGGCTTCACTGAAAGCATTGCGTCCGGCCAACATAAATGAAACTTCATTTGAATCTACCGGATGCATCTTGCCATCATATACAATCACACGCACATCACGCGCATACGAGCCGGTCAGCGGACCTTGTTCCATACGGCTCATAATACCTTTCAAGATAGCTGGCATGAAACGTGCATCAATAGCTCCACCTACTACACAATTTACAAATACCAGTTTACCGCCCCATTCCAAATCAACAGTTTCAGTACCTTTAACATTCATCTTGAATTCCTGACCATCAAACTTATAAGTTTCTGGAGCAGGCATTCCTTCATAATAAGGTTCTACAATCAAATGTACTTCACCAAACTGACCGGCACCACCCGACTGTTTCTTATGACGATAATCTGCACGGGCCACCTTAGTAATTGTTTCACGGTATGGAATTCTTGGTTCATAGAACTGAATCTGCAATTTTTCATTATTCTCTATACGCCATTTCAAGGTACGCAAATGGAATTCACCTTGACCATGCACCAAAATCTGACGTAATTCCTTAGACTGCTCAACCACCCATGTTGGATCTTCTTCACGCATACGATTTAAGATGACCATCATTTTTTCAATATCGGCTTCATTTACCGGACGGATAGCGCGAGTATATTTAGGATTAGGATACTTGATAAAGTTGAAACGGTTCTCACAGTCCTTTCCATTCAAAGTATTGCCAGTCTTTACATCTTTCAATTTCACAGTACATCCAATATCACCGGCACGGAGTTCTTCCACTTTCTCACGGGTAGAACCTGCACAAACATACAACTGAGCCATACGCTCTTTCGAACCACGATCAGCATTACTCAAGTCATCACCTTCATGAACCACACCACTCATCACCTTGAAATACTGAACATCACCAATGTGAGGTTCTACTGCTGTTTTAAAGAAATAAAGTGAGGTTGGAGCGTCGGCTTTCGGGTCAACAGCCACACCGCGGGTATTATGTACAGTAGGCATTTCATCCACAAACGGAACAACATTACCCAAAAACTCCATCAAACGGCGCACACCCATATCCTTGCCAGCACATACACAGAATACCGGGAACATTCCTCTTGCTGCCAATCCCTTACGAATACCTTCACGCATCTCATCTTCTGTAAGTGATTCAGATTCAAAGAATTTTTCCATCAAAGTTTCATCATGCTCAGCAGCAGCTTCTACCAGTGTCTTATGCCATTCCTGCGCTTTTTCTTTTTCTTCTTCCGGTATATCTTCAATGGTTGGAGCGCCACCATCTGGTCCCCAAGTATATTTCTTCATCAAAAGTACATCAATCAATGAATTGAAGTCTGGTCCTGTAGCCAAAGGATACTGAACCGGAACAACTTTAGAACCATAATTATCTTTCAACTGCTCGAGTACACTGTCAAAATCACATTTTTCATTATCCAACTGGTTTACCAAGAAAATAACTGGTTTACCTAATTTTTCTGTATAACGGAAATGATTTTGAGTACCAACTTCGGGACCATACTGACCATTTAGCAACAAGATGGCTGTATCGGTTACATTCAGTGCGGTCATTGCAGCCCCTACAAAGTCGTCACTTCCCGGACAGTCAATAATATTCAGTTTTTTACCATTCCACTCCACATGAAATACGGTAGAGAATACAGAGTAACCATACTCTTGCTCTACCGGAAAATAATCGCTGACAGTATTCTTGGCAGTAATTCTGCCACGACGTTTTATAATACCACTCTCATAGAGCATCGCTTCTGTGAGGGTGGTTTTACCTGATCCATCATTGCCAAGGAGGGCAATATTCTTGATTTCGTTTGTCTGATATACTTTCATGGTGTTTCAAGATTTAATTAGTAACAAAAGGATATGTGTTTCATATCTCATTTTTAAGTGAGCGCAAATTAGAAATTAATGTTCAGAAATGCAACTTTTTACCTAGTGTTACTAAACTATGTTTTTAGACATAAATACGCAAAGAAGGATGTTAATGAGCCTATTCGTAGCAATTCCTTATTACTACACAAGCCAACAACATAGGCATTTATCCAATAAAAAGACTACCTTTGCAACCAAACAATAAAATACATTATGGCTGGAATCTACATTCATGTTCCTTTTTGCAAGAAAAGATGCATCTATTGCGATTTCTATTCAACTACACATTCCGACATGAAAGACAAATATATTCATGCTTTGTGCAAGGAGATAGAATACAGAAAAATTTATACAGAAGGAGAAGATATTGAAACAATCTATTTCGGAGGAGGAACTCCTTCACAACTGGAAGCGACAGATTTTGAAAAGGTGTTTCAAACAATCTACGATAACTTTAAGGTAAATCCTTCTGCAGAAATTACGCTCGAAGCCAATCCGGATGATATGACAGATGAGTATTTGAATACATTGAAGACTCTACCATTCAACAGACTAAGCATGGGGTTTCAAACCTTCAATGACAACACACTTCAATTACTTGGCAGACGGCATACCGCTACACAAGCAACCGAAGCATTCCACCGTTGTAGGAAAGCGGGATTTAAAAACATCAGCATTGACCTGATGTATGGACTACCTGGAGAAACTCTTGAAATATGGAAAAAAGATTTGAGCATAGCTGTCTCCTTGAAACCTGAACATATCTCGGCATATCATCTGATTTATGAAGAAGGAACAATATTAAGCAAACTGCGCGAGGAGCAGACGGTAAAAGAAGCGGATGAGGATTTAAGCCTTACGCTCTTTGAAACCTTGATTACCACACTAAAAGAATATGGATATGAACACTATGAAATATCCAATTTCTGCATGCCGGGATTTCATTCTCGCCATAATTCCAGCTACTGGACAGGAAGCAAATATTTAGGATGTGGCCCTTCTGCACATTCTTACAACGGCAAAAACCGACAATGGAATACTTCTTCATTGCACCAATACATTGCTGCCATGGAAAGCATTTCCTCTGAAGAGAAAGAAAGAATATTTGAAATGGAAGAACTGGACCTCTACACCAAATACAACGATTTTGTGATAACATCTATCCGCACTAAATGGGGAATGCCCCTTGACAGGTTAAAAAATGAGTTTGGAGAAGAGCTTTACAATTATTGCCTGAAAATGGCCGCCACATATATTAAAAGTGGGAAACTAAAGAAGGAAGGAAGCAGACTGGTTCTTAGCGAGGAAGGAATCTTCATATCCGACGGGATTATGAGCGACCTCCTATGGGCCTAATCTCATATACCTAATAAAAGAAGTCCGGTTGTAAAGATTTAACCGGACTTCTCATTTATTCAGCAATCAGTCAAGTACTGATTATTTAGCCAAACTATATACAATATCCATAATCTGCTTACCCAATTCATCTGCAGCTTCCATAGTAGCAGCTTCTGAATATACACGGATAATTGGTTCTGTATTACTCTTACGCAAGTGAACCCACTTGTCTGCAAAATCAATCTTCACACCGTCGATGTCATTGATTTCTTCATTTTTATACATTTCCTTCACCTTAGACAAAATAGCGTCTACATCAGTTTCAGGGGTCAAGTCGATACGGTTCTTTGCAATAAAATATGGAGGATAAGTAGCACGCAATTCGCTTACCTTCTTACCTTCATGAGCCAGATGGCTCAAGAACAAAGCGATACCTACCAAAGCATCACGGCCATAGTGAGATTCAGGATAGATAACTCCCCCATTACCTTCACCACCAATTACAGCATGAGTAGCCTTCATTTTAGTAACCACATTCACTTCACCAACCGCAGAAGCATTGTATTCCATGCCATAGCTACGAGTCACATCACGCAAAGCACGAGTTGAGCTCAAGTTAGAAACCGTATTGCCAGGAGTATGCTTCAACACATAATCAGCTACTGTAACCAATGTATATTCTTCACCATACATCTTTCCGTCTTCACAAATCATTGCCAAACGGTCCACATCAGGGTCTACTACAAATGCAACATCAGCCTTTCCACCTTTCATCAGCCCCATGATATCGCCCAAGTTCTTTTCAAGCGGTTCTGGATTATGCTGGAAATCACCAGTAGGCTCACAATATAATTTTTCAACATGCTGCACGCCCAACTGTTCCAACAACTGTGGCAATACAATACCACCCACTGAATTTACACAATCAATAGCCACACGGAAATTAGCCTTGCGAATAGCTTCTACATCTACCAATTTCAAAGCTAATACACTGTCAATATGCTTCTGATTATATGTGTTGTCTTCTCTATATTTACCAATATGGTCAACATCTGCAAATTCAAATTCTTCGGCAGCAGCAATACGAAGCACTTCGTTACCCTCTTGTGCATTCAAGAATTCACCATGTTCATTCAGTAGTTTCAATGCATTCCACTGCTTTGGGTTATGGCTGGCAGTCAGAATGATACCACCACAAGCGCCTTCCATAGTCACAGCCAACTCTGTAGTAGGAGTAGAAGCCAAACCGATGTTCACCACATCAAATCCCATACCCATTAAAGTACCGCAAACTACATTTTTCACCATCTCGCCAGAGATACGTGCATCACGACCTACTACAATCTTATTACTTTTGACAGTTGTAGTACGACGAATTAAAGTAGCATAAGCAGATGTGAATTTCACAATGTCCAACGGGTTCAAGCCTTCACCCGCATGTCCTCCGATAGTTCCTCGGATTCCAGAAATAGATTTAATTAATGTCATAATATTTACCTCAGTTATAATGTAAATGATTTACAATGCATAAGTAATCTCATAGAAGCAAGGATATACATAACGACTGGCATTATTAGTTCCCTGTCCATGAGGCACAAGCAATCGCACACGAGCCACCTTATCTGCCGACTGTGTTCTGCCTGGCTTAATATATTTAAATGGTACCAACCATCCCGAAGGAACAGAAGTTGTACCATAGAACTGTGACATACTATTCTTATGGAAACTAACAAAAGAAGCCGAATAGCTGTTTTTATTAATCTGAAGTTTGTATTCTTCCGGGAACAGATTCATGGCAGTAGAACCTGGCACATTCATATTCCACAAAATAGTATCCCCTACACTAAAGCCCAAATCACCACGCTGCTGCACGGCTATTTCAATGAAACGAGACAACACCTTATGAGAACCATCTTTCAAAATCTTGCCGTCAGCTCCATCCGGTCCCTTACAAACCACATTCATATATACACCAGACTCTTCAAACAATACATATTCATTCTCGTTTGTTATCGTATCTTGTGCATAATATTCCGCTTCACTGATTACCTTATAATCATTTTTAAGAATCCATGCATTGATAGCGTCTGCCTCTTCTTCTTTCATTTCTGCATAAGTCTTGCCATTATTACAGCCCTGCAAAGCAAATGCCAACACACACAGAATCACTAATACAAATCTTATATTCTTCATTATAGTTCAATATTTATGGCAAAAATAATAAAACTTCTATTATTTATACCACCACAACAAAACAAATAAAAAAATTGACTCCTATTTTATCTTAAAAAATCAATCGATTTCCTTCTATCAATCACTCGCAAAGTAAGGTTTCATACTTAATCAACGCCTGCTTGAAGCGTTCGATAGCCTCATCCATTGTGCCATAGAACTCACCACCGGACGCATTCAAATGTCCGCCTCCGTTAAAGAACTCGGCAGCCACTCGATTGCAAGGGAAAGTTCCTACCGAACGGAGGGATACCTTTATCATCTTTTTTTCTGTATCCTCACGCAAGAACACTGAAAAACGCACACCTTTCATCTGAAGAGGCATATTGACAAAACCTTCTGTATCTCCCTTTACATATTGAAATTTTCCCTGCTCTTCTTTAGTAAGCCATATAAGAGCGGAACGAAACTGAGGAAATACTTCCATTTTATCATATAATACATATCCCATCAAACGCAAACGACCCTCAGAGTACGTATTGAATACTTTACGGTAAATTTCATCTTTGTCTATACCCTTAGACAATAGTTCGCTGATGATGAAATAAATTTCACGATTGTTCGAATTATAAGTAAACCCACCGGTATCTGTCATCATACCTGTATAGATGCACTCTGCTCCCTCCTGAGTAATGTCCTCAAAATGTCCCATACGGCAAATCAAACGGAAAATCAATTCTGAAGTTGAAGAGATCTCTGGATGAGAGATTGATACACGACAAAAATCTTCAGGATACAAATGGTGGTCTATCAATATCTTACGTCCTTCGGCAGCAGCTACAGAAGCAGCAACCTTATCAATGCGTGACAATGCATTAAAGTCTAAACAACAGATCACATCAGCTTCTGCTATCAACTTGTCGGCAAATTCGGCATATTTGTCATAACGCACGATATCTTTAGCACCAGGCATCCAGCGAAGGAAGTCAGGAAAAGCATTAGGGACAATAATGTTTACAGTTTTTTCCTGTGTTTCCAGAAAATGCAGCAAACCCAACGATGAACCTAAAGCATCGCCATCGGGTGACACGTGGGTGACAATGACTATTTTATCAGCGCGATCAAAATATTTTGCTACTTTATCTATATTCGCCTGAAGTATTACTTTCGATAACATATATATTATTTAAATGAAATTTATTTGGATGCAAATGTACAAAAATAATATTTTATATCATCACAATGCTATTGCATAATATCCTGAATCGGAACAATCAATAAAATTCTGCCCTAACTGCCTACATTCTTTTATCAGTCTGCAACGTATTTCCTTGTCGAGTGACGCATCCAGCAAGATTGTTTCTACCGTAAAACAATTCTGCACTTCAGCAATTGTTCCACGGAAACGACCACAAAGATAAACATACTCCATTTTCCGACAAGACCCAGACAAAGAGTCTGATGATGAAAGTACCGGACGCTTGCTATCGGAAAAGACTGCCACCCATTTTCCTCTTATCCGATAGTTACCCGAGTCGAAAAAACGAACATCGGTCTGGTTATTCTTACAAAGGCTAACTTGACCGCGAGAAAAACAAAGGTACTCTGCTTCCGGACAACAATAACGAACAATCATCCCAAGTAAAAACATATTCAAACAAATCAAACCACAAGCATACTGTTTAACCGTATGATTTGCCAAACATCCTCCTACAACCAAAAGAAGAAGTCCCAGCAAAAAAGACTGCCAGTCAGACAAAAACAATTCAGTAAATTGAGCCCCCTCAAACTGTTGAATCGTATTCATAGACTCTGTCATAAAACTACTAGCCCATACCAGGAGATTTACCATCATCTCACTCAGCCAAGGAAACGGCATCATGCATAAAGCAAACACGCTACTTCCTAAAACGACCGTTGCCAATGGGGTTACCAGCAAATTGGTCAAAATAAAATATGTGGGAAATGCGCCAAAATAATAAAGCACCAACGGAAGGGTACCTAATTGTGCCGAAATAGATACTACAACCGCCTGCCACAAAGACGTCAATACCCAGTAACGAGGATGCCATAGCCGCTCTAGCAACGGATAAAAATATAATATAGAAAAGACTGCCATAAAAGAAAGCTGAAAACTCACATCGAAAAGGTAAAGAGGATTATATACCAGCATGAGAAAAGCGGTAAGACTCCATGCGCAAAACGACTGAAGCCGCCCTCCCATCCCTACTTCCATCAATATATACAAAGTAAACATTGTGACAGCTCTTACTACCGAAGCACTCAGTCCTGCCAGAAATGCAAATCCCCATAAGACGATTACCAGCAACAACTTCTGCAGTTCCTTTCCTCTTCGTACCCAACATAAGGGGCGGGTCAATACCAGCAGTATCCATACAAACAATCCAACGTGCAAGCCCGACAATGCTAACACATGACTGGCCCCGGCTGCACTATAACTATTTCTTAATTCATCACTCAATTCACTCTTATCACCTACTGTCAATGCCGAAACAACAGCCAATACATCCCCCTCTAATCCCCAAGAACGATAAAGCGACAGCACTTTCTCCCTATACAATAAAGCATATTGCCTTACCGACAACGGGTGCCCTTTTGCGAGTTTTCTCCACTGCCCCACAAAAACAATCCCAGTAGCGCTCACTCCCTGCCTGGATAGATAACGTCCATAATCAAACCCCGGAGCCTCAACCGAAAGAGAAGTGGGAACCATCCGAGTCCGGAACTGAAGCCTATCTCCACACTGCAAAGTGCCTTGAACAGTATCAGGCATCCAATACAACACCGCCTTGCGTCCTACAGCTTTCCATATAGAATCCCCTTTTGTCCCTTCCACCTCAACCAAAGCCCTTACCGTCTTTCCGCTCATACGAGGGACATCACGTATCCAAGCTACGTATTCACAAGTTTCTTCAGACCAACCGTATTCCACCCGTTCCTTATGCAGCTGCGTCCAAATTCCTCCAGCCACCGCCACTGCCGCTGAAGCAACGACGCCAAACCAATACCTGCGATGATATTTCTTGATAAAATAACATTTTACAGAAAGAATCAGAAACAACAAAAAAAAGCCGGCAAGAGGGCATAACCACTCCTGCCGGGCAATTAGTTTGTCTGAAACAAGTATTCCAACCGACCATATCAAAGCCAGCCGGAACACCGGATAAGATATAAACCGGGAAAACACCCTTGATTATTTATTCAAAGATTTCAACTGATGAATCATACCAGCCATATCTGGAGCTTTGAATACAGCATTACCTGCCACCAACACATCTACGCCAGCCTCAACCAATGCCGCTCCAGTCTCCAAGTTCACCCCACCATCTACTTCAATCAGTGCTTTTGAGTTCTTACGTGCAATCAATTCACGAAGTTCACGCACTTTATCCAAAGTATTAGGAATAAACTTCTGGCCTCCAAATCCAGGATTTACACTCATCAGCAACACCATATCCACATCAGCCACAATATCTGTCAACAATGAGACAGGAGTAGCAGGATTTAATGTCACACCGGCCTGCATACCTGCATCTTTTATCTGCTGAACGACACGATGCAGATGAGTACATGCTTCATAATGCACATTCATCATCAATGTACCCAGTTCCTTTACTTCGCGAATAAATTTTTCCGGCTGCACAATCATCAAATGTACGTCAAGCGGCTTTTCCGACAATTCTGCCACATATTTCAGCACTGGAAAACCAAATGAAATATTAGGAACGAACACGCCATCCATAATGTCAATATGCAACCAGTCGGCTTCACTACGGTTCACTTTCTCAATATCGCCCTTCAGATTCCCGAAATCAGCCGAAAGAAGAGACGGAGAAATTTTCAAATCATTAGTCATATATCCTATTTAATTTTTCTTATTACTGCATTACAAAGGTAGTGATTTTCCACGAAATAAAAAGCGTGACGAACAGTTTAAAAGACTGTTCGTCACGCTTTATCATAAAATTCGTCACTTTCTACGGCAATGCTGTCATTCCTCATCCGCATCAACGTCCGAAACTATAACGCAAGCCAAACTGCAGATTGAAATTCAACGGATGCTCCTTGCGAATCGTTTCTATTTTTTCACCATCATCAAAATAATAAGCAACTCCCGGCTCTACATACATTCCTAACCAACGGGTCACATTTAGTTGTACTCCTGCTGCAGCCATCACCGACCATTGAAGAGCATCAATGTCTAGTGAAGTCCTGGCAGCCTTGGCTTTGACCACTCCTGCCACATCCAACCCTTCTTCACTTCCAGAAATACATTTCTCAACCATTCCGCCTGCCGAGGCATAAAAAGAAAACCTACGATTCTCCCAAAGCATGCGATGAAGCTTGAGTGGGACACCTACATAATGAAGTTTTTGTTCCCATTCCGAGTAAGAAGTGTCTGACCCAGAACGAAAATTGGAGGAAAGATAAGTATATGTTACCCCACTCTCTAACGCCCACCGGTCAGTAATGCGCCATTTCACCATAGCGCCAACTGTAACAGGCATCTTATGATGAATATTAGTCTTGGCTTTACCATCACGGTTATTAAACAACACCTGGCGATAGGTCGAGTTTTTATCTCCTACCACAGCAAACGAACTGGCCATCATGCTTGTTGCTCTTGATACCATTCCGCTAAACCCACCAAATGAAGTAGAAGCTGCATACGGAATGTTACCAGCTTCTATACCAACCGACCATTGCCCATTTTTCTTCTCCCGTCCGGTCCTTTCTTCCATCGCTGCACGATTGGCTGCCATCACCTTACGGTCATGTACCCTCGACATGTTTGAGTTTCTTTCATCCCACATCTCGTTTTCCACACTCTTCTCTTTTGATGTGCCCGCCGGCAAAGAAGAGTCTTCATCCGGTGTGCCACCATCTTCACTCTCTAAAGATTCATCTAATTTACAAGGCTGCGGCTGAAACTCTTCAACCGGTAACTGGTCAGGCTTACAAGAAGGTTTCCCTATAGGCTTCGTCAGGTTATCCGCCACGATTTTATCTGGCAGCAGATTACCCTCCATTACATTCTCTGACACGCCTTCCATACTCTCATTATATGAATATTCAGGCTGCAACATTCCTCTCTGGCCACCAGAAGTAGTTTCTGAAAGCCATATACTCAAAGAAGATACCGCAACCACAAAAACAGCAGCCGCAGCTACAATACGTGGATTCCTCCAAAGAGGTATCACCCGAGGCGAAGCCAAAGATTTCTCCAACCTATCCCATCCGTTTGGTGGAAGAGGTTCAGAGTATTCCTCCATCTGCTTGCGAAGATTATTTATCCATTGATCTTCTTTCTTCATATCGACTCTTTTTTTCTATATTCATTAATCTTTTTCATCAACAATGTTTTGGCACGGTAAAACTGTGAAGAGGAAGTATGCTCCGTAATACCCAAAGTTGCAGCTATCTCCTTATGGCTTTTTTCCTCAAAAACATAAAGATTAAACACCGTTCGATAACCTTCTGGCAACTCCCCTATCAAACGCATCATTACTGCCTGAGGAACATCAGAAAGCGGTCCATCATCTGCATCGGGCACGTCTGGAATCTCCTCCATAAGCACCTCCTGCTGTACTTGTGCTGTATGTTTCCGCAAATAGCCTAAGGCTTCATTCACCATCACCCGAGACATCCAGGCCTTAAGCGAACCTTCTCCTTGATAAGTAAATGTAGAAATCGACTGGAATATCCGAATAAAACCATCATGCAAGATATCCTCAGCCACCTCTCGTTCTCCCAGATAGCGAAGACATATGGCCATAAGCCCTCCACCGTAACGCTCATAAAGGATACGGCGTGCCTGGTTGTTTCCCCGTGCGCACTCTTTCGACAAATCTTCTTCCGTCATATCTGTGGATCTATTCTCTATTTATATGGAAAATGTAAAGACAACAAAAATACTGCATACCTTGCATATATTAAATTCATTAAGTTGTTTTAACAACCTCGAAAGCAGTCAATTCTTTTTCTTTACATTTTTATGGCAACAAAATATCTAAACAATTTAATATGAAAGTTTATACATACATCTATCAGCTGATTATCGGCGTTTTCATTACATCCACTTTGACTTCTTGCCTAAAAGACAATACTCCGGACAACTTCTTCCCGACTTTAGGGACGGTTATCTTGAAAGACCATCAAACCATGCTGGAGTCAGACTCTTACGGACTGTTATCCATACAAAACCCGAAGATTCTTCAGTCTGCTGATGCTGACTCTTCAGGGCAACGTGTTCTAGCAGGTATCCAATTTCTGGAAAAGGCAGACACGGAGTATCCACAAGCCCAGATTTTAGAAATCTATGCTAAAGTATTGACCAAGAAAGCAAACTATACCGACTCTGAAAACATGGACGCTTTCGGAAATTCACCAATCCAAATAACCGCTACCTCCATCAGTTCCAAACACCTAAACATTCAATTTGAACTTAACCACACCAAAGAAGATGACGCCCATAGAATCAGTCTGGTTGTCTGCACCAATGCAAAACCAGATTCAGAAGGTCTTCTGCCTGTTGAACTAAGACATCATTCACTGCAAGAGAACAACAAAGAAAGAGTCCGTGGCATTGTTTCTTTTACATTAGAAAGCATCTCTGCATACCAGTCGAATCAAGTAAAAGGCTTCAAGATAATCTATAACAGCGGCGCAAACAGCCGTGCTGAGTGGATTACCCGGAAACAGATATAAAACTCTGCCATGACATATCAATTATCTGTTGGCAGTATCGAAATGGCGCATATATTCCTAAAACCCATAAAAGGAGAAAAATCAATATGATGGCTTTATCGGCCACGCAGTCGTCTACAAACCGGCATAAAATATTCCGATGCACATAATAAAAGAGCAACGAGTTTGACAGAATACTGTATTTTATTCCGAAAGAAACTTGAGTTCATGTCAGCGGTTTATAAAACGGCGCCTCTGATTAATAAAACACAATCACGGTTTAATGAATTACCGGTTGTAACTCAAGAATATGTAAGGACGAAATGAGGAATAGCATAGCCGCTCAGAACTTATCAAATAAGAAGCCGGGTAGTATGCATTCATTTAACTTTATCAATTGTATCTATCTTGTAGTCATAAGGAAGATTTTATGACTTTTGAAGTGTTTTTATAACCAAAACTAACCTTAGAATACTTATTATTTGTATCAAATAGTATAATATACTGTCAAAAACACCATCTCATTTTCTTTTTTTTAGTAACTTCGACCCTTATTTTATTTATACCTAAAAAAGTTCTTTAATTAACCGAATATGAAAAAATATTCATTTTATGGCTTTATTTTATCTTCGCTGCTGTTTTCATGCTCAGCGGAACAAAATATGCCTCAAGTAAACATTACTCCAGTTCCACTTTCATGCACTCAGTCTGATGGTAACTTTGAATGGAACAGTAAAACACGCATCTGTATCGCCTCACCACAAATCAACCGAGGCATGGTAGAAGCAGCACTTCAAGACAGTCCTTTACCTCGTGAGTTCACTCAAGATGCAGGAAACAACATGATTGTACTGCAATTGGATTCAACCCTGCAGCAGCCCCAATCGGAAGAAGGATATACCCTACAAGTATCCCCTAAGCGTGTAACCATCAAGGCACGCAGTCAAGCCGGACTGTTTTATGGACTCCAAAGCATGAAGCAGATTACAGACCCTGTAGCTTCTCACATACAAGGTGTAGACATTACCGATGCCCCTCGTTTTCCTTATCGTGGCATCATGCTCGATGTTTCGCGCCACTTCCGTAGCGTAGACTTCGTAAAGAAACAAATAGACTTGCTCTCTTCTTATAAAATGAACCGCTTACACCTGCATCTTACCGATGCTGCAGGATGGCGTCTGGAAATTGAAAAGTATCCACGCCTTACCGAATATGCAGCCTGGCGTAAGCAAGCTATATGGAAAGACTGGTGGAATGGTAAACGTGAGCTTTGCGAAAAGGATTTTCCAGACGCTTATGGCGGCTTTTACACCAAAGAAGATATAGCAGAATTGTTGGAATATGCTGCATTGCATCAAATGACAATCATTCCAGAAATAGAAATGCCATCCCATTCGGAAGAAGTTTTAGCTGCATATCCAGAACTATCTTGCACTCACAAAGTTGGAGCAGCCGACTTCTGCGTGGGAAATGAAAAGACATTTGAATTTCTTGAAAACGTCCTGTCGGAAGTCATTGAAATGTTCCCGTCCGAATATATCCATATCGGCGGAGATGAGGCAGGAAAAGCTGCATGGAAAACATGCTCGCTCTGCAAGAAACGCATGAAAGATGAAAACTTGACCAGCGTAGATGAACTGCAAAGTTATTTGATACACCGTATCGAAAAATTCTTAAACAGCAAAGGTCGCAAGTTGCTGGGATGGGATGAAATACTAGAAGGTGGATTGGCTCCAAATGCAACTGTAATGTCATGGAGAGGAGAAGAAGGTGGTATTAAAGCGGTACGTGCCGGACATCATGCCATTATGACTCCTGGAGAATTCTGCTATCTTGATGGGTATCAGGACGCACCTTATTCACAACCGGAAGCTATAGGCGGATACCTCCCATTAAATAAGGTATATAGCTATGAGCCTGTGCCGGATTCATTAAGCATTGAAGAAAAGAATTTATTCTTAGGAGTGCAAGGTAATGTATGGACTGAATACATCCCTACAGATGAGCACATGGAATATATGTTATACCCACGCGCCATTGCCATTGCCGAAATAGGATGGACCATACCAGAAAACAAATCGTGGAACTCTTTCTATGAAAGAATACTCAAAGAAACAGCTCAATGGAAATTGCAAGGCTACTCTCCTTTTGAAATCAGCGAAGAGATAGGTAACCGTCCTGAAGCGCTAGATACCCTTGCTCATTTGGCTGCAGGAAAAAAGGTAACCTTCAACAAACCTTACTGGAAAAACTATCCCGCAAATGGAGAACTTACATTGACAGACGGCCTCCGGGGCGGATGGAATTACAATGACAAACGTTGGATTGGTTTTGTTGGAGATGATAGAATGGATGTTACTATCGACTTGGAAGAAGTGAAGGATATTCACTCTGTATCTGCCACCTTCATGCAGATATGTGGCCCATGGGTATTTTTCCCTACCAAAGTAATTATCTCTGGTTCCACCAATGGAAAGGATTTCCAGACATTGACAGAAATCGATCACAAAGTAGTAAAAGATGACTTGGTGTCATTTAAGGATTTCGGATGGAAAGGAGATGCTTCTGTAAGATACATTCGCTATCAAGCACAACCTGACAAGACTTATGGTGGTGTACAATTTGTAGATGAAATTGTAGTAGAATAAATGAAATAATCATCTATCAAAAGCAGGAAGAATGCAATTCGCTACCTTCCTGCTTTTTTTATACCTGCCAGCCAATGCTATGCCCAACAAAAAACGCCATTGAGAAAAATAGTCTTCCCCAATGGCGCTCCTTTCTTCTACCTCAGCAGAACGAATTATTTATACTCATCCCAACTTCTGATACCTATATCATCAATACTCATTGTACAGAATGCATTGATAAATGCACTGGCCAAACGAGCATTTGTAACCAATGGAATATTCAAATCGACTGCTGCACGACGAATCTTGTAACCATTCTCAAGTTCTGTTTCAGTCAAGTCACGTGGAATATTTACCACCATATCAATCTCCTTATTGTGAAGCATATCAAGAGCCTGAGGATATCCTTCTTCACTTGGCCAATATACACGAGTGTTTTCAACTCCGTTTTCAGCCAGGAACTTAGACGAACCACCAGTTGCAAAGATATTATAACCTTTCTGTTTCAACATACGGGCAGCCTGCAACATGTCTACTTTCTGTTTCAATGTACCAGTTGACATCAATACATTCTTTTCTGGAATACGATAACCAACAGACAGCATCGCCTTCAAAACCGCACAAGAAGTATCTTCACCAATACAGCCCACCTCACCAGTAGAAGCCATATCCACGCCCAATACAGGGTCGGCTTTCTGCAAGCGGTTGAAAGAGAACTGACTAGCCTTGATACCTACATAATCCAATTCAAACAGATTCTTATTAGGTTTCTCCACCGGAAGACCTAACATCACCTTAGTAGCCAATTCGATGAAATTAATCTTCAATACCTTACTAACAAAAGGGAATGAGCGCGAAGCACGCAAGTTGCATTCGATAACCTTAATGTCATTTTCCCTAGCCAAGAACTGTATATTGAAAGGTCCGGAAATGTTCAGCTCTTTTGCTATCTGACGAGATATACGCTTGATACGGCGAACGGTTTCTACATACAGTTTCTGAGGAGGGAACTGAATAGTTGCGTCACCCGAGTGTACCCCTGCAAATTCAATATGCTCACTGATAGCATATGCCACAATTTCACCATTCTGTGCCACTGCATCCATCTCCACTTCCTTGGCGTGTTCGATAAACTGACTTACCACCACCGGATGCTTCTTTGATACATTAGCGGCAAGCTGTAAGAAGCGTTCCAATTCCTCCTGATTCGAACATACATTCATAGCAGCCCCCGACAACACATACGAAGGACGCACCAATACCGGGAATCCAACCTTTTCAATAAACGCATTGATATCATCCATTGAAGTCAAAGCGCTCCATTCCGGCTGGTCTACTCCGATACGATCAAGCATCGCTGAGAATTTGTCACGGTCTTCTGCATTGTCAATGCTTTGAGCAGAAGTTCCCAAGATATTTACATGCTGTCCATCCAAACGAAGAGCCAGGTTGTTTGGAATCTGCCCGCCAGTAGAAACAATCACCCCATGTGGATTTTCCAGTTCCAAAATATCCATTACGCGTTCAAAAGTCAACTCATCAAAATAAAGACGGTCGCACATATCATAGTCGGTAGACACCGTTTCCGGATTATAGTTAATCATCACCGAACGATATCCTTCCTTGCGAATTGTATTCAACGCCTGTACACCACACCAGTCAAACTCAACAGAAGAACCAATGCGATAAGCCCCTGAACCAAGTACCACAATCGATTTATGGTCGCCCTTATACTGCACATCATTAGCCACACCACTATAAGTAAGGTATAGGTAATTGGTCTGAGCTGGATACTCGGCAGCCAAAGTGTCAATCTGTTTCACTACCGGAACAATGCCCACTTGCTTACGATGATTACGCAATTCGACAATAGCATCTTCCATCTCACCGTCCATACCGATAGCACGTGCCACCTGGAAGTCTGAGAATCCTTGACGCTTAGCCTTATAGAGCAAATCGTTAGGCAATTGATAAAGCAGTTTATGGTTGTTTCCCCATTCATGCAACTCTTTTGAAGTCTGTACGATATTCATCAGTTTTTCCAAGAACCATTTGTCAATCTTAGTCAACTCATGAATCTGCTCTACCGTATAACCCGCACGCATCGCTTTTGAAAGCACAAAGATTCGCTTGTCTGTAGGCTCACGCAAAGCCTTATCCAAGTCCTCAATCACCAGTTCTTTGTTCTCCACAAAACCGTGCATACCTTGCCCAATCATACGAAGTCCCTTCTGAATAGATTCTTCAAAAGTACGCCCGATAGCCATAACTTCTCCCACCGATTTCATGCTTGAGCCCAATTCACGGTCTACACCATGAAACTTACCCAAATCCCAGCGAGGAATCTTACAGACACAATAGTCAAGAGCCGGCTCAAAGAAAGCAGATGTAGTCTTTGTAACAGAATTTTTCAAGTCGAAAAGTCCATAACCCAATCCCAACTTAGCAGCAACGAAAGCCAATGGATATCCTGTAGCCTTGGAAGCCAAAGCAGACGAACGGCTCAAACGTGCGTTCACTTCAATTACACGATAATCTTCCGATTCCGGGTCAAAAGCATACTGCACATTACATTCACCCACAATTCCTATGTGACGGATAATACGGATAGCCAGCTCACGCAGTTTATGATATTCACTGTTTGTCAAAGTCTGAGAAGGGGCAATCACGATAGATTCTCCTGTATGGATACCCAACGGGTCGAAGTTTTCCATGTTGCAGACAGTGATACAGTTGTCGAAACGGTCGCGTACTACTTCATACTCCACTTCTTTCCATCCTTTCAAGCTCTTTTCCACCAAAACTTGTGGAGAGAAAGAAAAAGCCTTTTCAGCCAATACATTCAACTCCTCCTCATTGTCACAGAATCCTGAACCCAATCCACCTAATGCATAAGCAGCACGGATAATAACCGGGTAGCCCAGTTCCTTAGCAGCACGACGAGCATCTTCTATATTTTCTACCGCTTCACTCTTGATGGTCTTCACATCAATCTCATCCAATTTTTGGACAAAAAGTTCACGGTCTTCAGTATCCATAATAGCTTGTACAGGAGTACCAAGTACGCGAGTATTATATTTTTCAAAAACACCTTCTTTATAAAGGGCCACCCCGCAGTTCAATGCAGTCTGCCCGCCAAAAGAAAGAAGAACTCCATCCGGACGCTCCTTATCAATCACCTTTTCTACGAAGTATGGAGTAACAGGAAGGAAATAGATTTTGTCGGCCACCCCCTCTGAAGTCTGTACGGTAGCAATATTTGGATTAATCAGAATAGTTTCTATTCCTTCTTCTTTCAAGGCTTTAAGAGCCTGCGAGCCAGAATAGTCAAACTCACCAGCTTCTCCAATCTTCAAGGCTCCAGAACCCAACAGCAATACTTTCTTTATATTATCTTTCATTGTCTTTTCTTTTATTTATGGATTACAACAACTTAACAAACTCATCAAACAGAAACTCAGTATCGGTAGGTCCACTGGCTGCTTCCGGATGGAACTGAGCAGAAAACCAAGGGTTCTTTTTATGTCGAATCCCTTCATTCGACCCATCGTTCATATTGATAAACAATGGTTCCCAATCTGTACCAAGCGTATTGTTGTCTACGGCATAGCCGTGGTTCTGACTGGTTATGAAGCAGCGCTCCGTACCTATCATGCGTACCGGCTGATTATGACTGCGATGACCATATTTCAGTTTATAGATAGTAGCTCCGCCAGCCTTCGAAAGTAATTGGTTTCCCATACAAATACCAAAAATAGGCAACTTTTCATTCTGCATAGCTTTACGGATATTCTGTACAGCAGCATCGCAAGTGTCAGGGTCGCCAGGACCGTTTGAAATAAAAAGTCCGTCAAATTCTAAAGAATTAAAATCATAATTCCATGGCACACGGATAACCTCTACATCACGTTTCAGCAGACAACGAATAATATTTGACTTTACACCACAGTCTACCAACACCACCTTCTTTTTGTCTTCACCTTCATTGTAGCGCATCACTTCCTTACAAGATACCCTATCCACGTAATTCACCCCGTCATATGCAGCTTCAGGGATATTTTCAGGTTCGTCATCAAAAACAATCTTGCCCATCATTACTCCATGCTCGCGCAACACCTTGGTCAGTTCACGAGTATCAATACCTGTAATACCCGGAACCTGCTCGCGCTTGAGCCATTCTGACAAACTTTCCACTGCATTCCAGTGACAATATTTTTCACTATAATCACTTACAATGATAGCCTCGGCATGAATTTTCTCACTCTCCATAAAAGTAGGCAAACCGTTATCTTCAAATGTAAACGGAGGAACACCATAGTTACCTACCAACGGATAGGTCAAAGTCATCAGCTGACCGGCATAAGATGGATCGGTCAAACTTTCTGGATACCCCGTCATCGCTGTATTAAATACAACTTCACCTGCCACCGGTTTCTCATAACCGAACGACTTGCCATGAAAACGGCTCCCGTCGTCGAGGATTAATGTCACATTTCTCATTACCTTAATTATATTCTTGATTTTGTTTGTTAAAACTAATACTGTCCCTATCTTTTTTCGCAGAAAGTATCTCTTCACTTGTCATCCTAAACGTATCTCCTCTATTCAACCTTGACTTACTATGCTTTCAAGTTTGATTGAACAATATATTTTGACTTTCGCTTACCTATATATAAAAAGAAGCCCGGATTGCCCAAACAGGCAATACCGGGTATCTTTATATTTTTAGAAAAAATTACAATAGAAAAAATAGAAACAACTGCAGTGAAACAGCAGCAACAGAAAAGAGGAAAAAGGGAAATAGCCGCCGAATGTAAATTTCCATCCGTTGCATAAAGTGATTGCCATTTCTCTTTAACAGGAAAAATCACTCCCATTATTTCCTTCGCCATATTATACATCTAGTCTTATACTGTCTATTTTTGGTTCGGGGTGCAAAAGTAATAAAATCCCTTCAGTTGAAAAAAAATACAGACTGTTTTTTTAACTTCCACACGAGATTTCTGTCGCTTGGGCTATTTGTTCATCTGAAAAACCTAATTCTTTCATCTTTTTTACAATGTCATCGATTGCCTTTTCACGACCCTTTTCAATCCCTTCAACTAACCCTTCCGCACGGCCTTCCACACGACCCTCCGCACGGCCTTCCGCACGTTCTGTAAAAATATTATCCCGTAAGATTACTATATTGTCCAAATGCCTATAGTAAGCCCCCTTTTCACTACTTGACATATTATCTACTTTCAATCGTTTACGCACCGCATCTAAACCAGGCGCTTTAGCATCATCTGAGATATTACCGGTATTCAAATAATAAATCCATTCTTCTAAAGGGGTAGTAGCTACTTTATTGAAATCATTGACCTTCAATATATAATATTCCGGATATAACTGGCTTACCGTATCCACATTAAATGTCTGTTTTTGGAAAGGTGCCAGCTCTAATATATCATTCTCATGTATTCCCCTAAACTCGGTCTTTCCATGATAAACAATATCTTTTCCATGCCCCAAAGAAAAATATACTATATTTATGCTATAAACTTTACGCACTTTTTCATATCCATCTCCACGGTTGATGTATTCTGTTACAAGTTTGGAAGTGCCGAAAAGCATACGCTGAAAGTATGCATATTCATTATTGTTTTGAACTTCAATCAAAACAAGTTCACCTCTTGAATTCTCGGCAAGCATATCTACCCTATTATACTTGTCAAACTCTTCTTCTTGGTTGCTTTCACTTTCAAGCAGATTCTTAATTTTAATGTTTTCGTTAAGAAGGGTGGTAAGCAAACCTTCCAATACACTATAATTGGCCTTGTTACGCAACAGCCTCTTCATTGCCCAATCAAAACGTATATAATTTCCCATAACCACATTTTATAAAATAAAACACTAAAAAAATCATGATAACTAGATTATTATCTACAAAAATACATTTTTACTTTTAATTATCAAGCATATTATAATCCAATAACAAAAAAAGTCCAATCAAAAAAAATAGAAATATCTTGCTCATTCAATTTAAAAGGTCTAATTTTGCATCACATAAGAAAGAAACAATCATTGTTTCACTGCCGAAATAACTCAGTTGGTAGAGTAACTCATTCGTAATGAGTAAGTCGCGGGTTCGAGTCCCGCTTTCGGCTCAACCTAATATTGTATATTAAGCATTCTAATATTTAAGTTTCCACATTTACGATGATTTTTTTTAAGATGAACAATCTCACTCTTGAGATTTTCGGAGCATCTCTGGAATATCCCTTTGTTTTTTATCATCACTACAACAAAAACCCAATATCATTTCCTCATCCATACCTTTAAGTTCTGTTACAGCCATAATAACTTCGAAGATGACACCCCATCTCTTTTCCATGAATGCCTATTCATGCGCTCTATCATACATACCACTGAATAGTTCTCCAATAGTTACGTAATCATAATCATTGTCTCTTTTTTTGAGAACAATAAATCATAGCGTGTCTTGATAATAGTTGAACAAATCCTATTTAGAAGATAGCAATTTTATAGCATGCAACACACTAAAAAAAATCATCAGTATATTTTAGGAAAATCAACTACTTATTTTCTACGAATCGTCGGTATATTTTCAACAAAATAACGGTATATTCTCAGCAAAATAACAATATATTCTGAATGAAACGCCAGTATAATTTCAACAGGGCGCCAAAAAGCTATTTCTGAGATTTTTAATCCATCCTGTACAATACCTAATCACTACTCAACAAATTGTCATAAAATTTATAAAGCCATCATGTTATCCAACCTCAACCTACAGTCCTAAAAGCTCTATTCTTTCTGACCACTAAATAGCAGAGTACAAAACAAGAAGATTCAAGCGACTTTTGATTTGCATTAATTAACCTTATCCTCCAAAAAACATTAATTCAAAAGACAACTACCAACTATAATTATTATCTTTGCACGATTTTTAGGATAAATTATTAAATAACATGAAACAAAAGATGATTAACTCTTCTAAAAACTTCATGCTGCGTGAAATTAAAGACTATATTCTTATCGCGCTAGGCATGATTCTCTATGGCATTGGATGGACTGTATTCCTTTTGCCAAACCAAATCACTGTAGGTGGACTTCCTGGTATTGCTTCCATTGTATATTGGGCCACCGGACTACCCGTACAATACACTTACTTTTCCATCAATTTCTGCCTGCTGATTCTTTCAATCAAGGTCTTAGGATGGAAATTCAGTGTCAAAACAATTTTTGCAGTATTCTCTTTAACCTTCTTCCTACTCTTCATACAAGAACTGACAGAAGGAATGGAGTTACTTCACGATGAAATCTTCATGTCATGTATTTTAGGAGCCACCCTATGTGGAGCAGGTATTGGCATTGCATTCTCGGTCAACGGAAGTTCTGGAGGAACAGATATCGTAGCAGCCGTCATCAATAAATACCATGACATATCATTAGGACGTATCATCATGGTTCTCAACATGACCATCGTCACTTGCAGCTATTTTGTATTAAAGGACTGGGGGCAGGTAGTATACGGCTATGTTACACTCTATGTAGTCAGTTTCGTTATCGACAAGATTGTGAATGCGTCACGCCAATCAGTACAGTTCTTCATCATCTCTAAAAAATATGAAGAAATCAGCCGTGAAATCAACGCCCTGCACCGTGGGGTTACTTTGATAGATGCTGTAGGATCTTATACAGGCAACGAACAGAAAATCATGTTTGTTTTGGCCAAAAACAATCAGTCGAATACCATTTTCCGCATCATCAATGACATCGACCCTACCGCTTTCATTTCTCAAAGCCTGGTTATCGGTGTTTTTGGCGAAGGCTTCGACCAGTTGAAAGTACCCAGAAACAAAAAGAAAGCATAATTACAAACATCTATTCCTAAAAGCAGCAAACCATGCAATCACATTTATCTGTCTGCATGGCTTGCTACTTTTCTGTAGGTTTGTACTACATCATCTTATTCCTCTGACGATACTGGGTAGGAAACGCCCCGTAACATTCCTTAAACTTTCGACAAAAATAATTGGACAAACCAGAGCCTAACGCATCTGCTATTTCCGAAATATTCTTAGTTTCATCATGAACCAACCAAAGAGCCGCCTTTTTCAACCGATAAGGATACCGGCACGTCATAATCTAAGAAGTAATGCCAACAAGGTATTCAAAGGAGTGGCTACCGATGAAAAAGGTACAATGGGATGGTGTTATGGATTCAAACTTCCTCTGTTGTGCAACAACAAAGGAGGAATCATAACACTCTGTCTTACAGTAGAAAATATTGACTACAAAAATCCAAAGGTATGGAATATCCTGGTCAAATACTTATATGGAAAGGTCTTTGCAGACAGAGGCTACATCTCTCCCAAACTGTTTGATTCCTTATTTGATGACGGTATCCAGCTCGTACACGGGATTAAGACGAACATGAAAAACAAACTTATGTCCTTTTATGATAAAATGATGCTTAGAAAGAGATATATCATTGAGACTATCAACCTATTCAAAAATAAAGCGCAGATCGTACACTCTAGACACCGTTCGATAACAAATTTTCTAGTAAACCTTGTGGCTGTACTGGGTGCTTATTGTTTCTTTGAGAACAAACCGGATGCATTGCAAGGATACTATATTGAGGACTCAAAACAACTGGCATTATTATAAACTTATCCCGAACTCAGGTCAATATTATATTTTCATCAAAGATTTACATCTATATTTATTGCAAAAATAATAAGTAAAATCATTCCGCTAAAACAAAAAAGCAAGAATCCACCTATTTTGTACGAAAATACCCATAATCTAGACGATTAGACAAAATGATTTGTAAAACACTGCCTATTTTTGCATAAATAAAAATAACAAATAAATATCTAATAAAATAACGAACTATGACGAATCAACAATTACTACTGTCTGTAACGACTATGCTTCCTCTTGCTGTGCAAGCAAGCCAAAAGCCTAACATTATTTATATCATGACAGACCAACAGTCTGCATTGGCCATGAGCTGCATGGGAAACGGAGACTTGCATACTCCCAACATGGACCGTCTGGCAAAAAATGGAGTAACTTTTGCTAACGCTTATTGCTCTGCTCCTTTAAGCGGTCCATCCAGAGCTTCCATGTTTACCGGATATAGTTCTCACGAATTAGGCATGGAAAGCAACGGAAAGCCAATGCCAGAACATATTAAAGCCCAATCCTTGGGTATTTTAGTAAAAAATGCAGGGTATGAATGTGCTTATGCTGGAAAATGGCATGTGCATACCGCAAGCCTACCCGACCAAGAATTTGGATTCAAGACTTTACACCCTCATGCTGACAAAGGATTAGCAGAAGCTTGCATCGCTTTCTTGCAGCAAATACATAACCGACCTTTCTTTCTAGTGGCCAGTTTTGACAACCCACATAATATCTGCGAATATGCAAGAGAACAAGACCTTCCTCATGGTGACATTCCTCAAGCTCCTTTGGAAGAATGCCCAGGAGTTCCTGCAAACTTTGCAAGAAATCCTCACGATGCAGATATCATCACTTATGAAAAGGAAAAAAATGTTTCGGCCTATCCTACTCGTTATTATACGGCTGACGACTGGAAACATTACCGCTACACTTACTTCCGACTGGTAGAAAAAATTGATGCAGAAATAGGAAAAATAGTTGATGAAATAGAGAAACAAAATCTGTGGAAAAATACTGTGGTTATCTTTACCAGCGACCATGGAGACGGTATGGGAGCCCATCATTGGAATCAAAAATCAGCCTTGTATGAAGAGGTTGTAAATATTCCTCTTATTGTTACTTTGCCCGAAAAAAAGAATGCAGGAACGGTATTGCCACAACTCATCAACAATGGATTGGATTTCTTCACCTCTGTCTGCGAATGGACAGGAGCAAAACTTCCTGCCGACAACGAAGGAGTATCCTATAAAAGCCTAGCAGAAACTGCAAACCCAGAAATGCCTCACCAACCGTATGTAGTTACAGAAACAGTTTTCGATAAAGGAGGAGCCACTTATGGGTGGATGCTCCGTACTGCAAACTATAAATATATCATCTACGATAAAGGACGTTATCGTGAACAGTTATATGATATAAAAAAAGACAAAGGAGAAATGCGAAATCTGGCCATAGAAAAGAAATACGAAAAAGAACTTAACGAACACAGATTTCTATTGAAAGAATGGATAAAAAAGCATCACATGAAAAGCAACAGCCCTAAAGCCAGCTGGTATGGTAGAGTTTTAAAAGAACCTGTTGACATGAAATAACTCCCTTGCATCTTTCCTTATATAGATCTAATTCCCTTACCCTTTTAATAAAGGGAAAGGGAATTTTATTTGTACTGAAGCATATAAAAAAGGATAGTTGCCTATCTCAATACAACTATCCTTCTTAATATTACCTGATTGTCATCTTGTTCTTCGCATGGCAATAGAATGGTTTCATTACTGACGATACAATTCCATCCCAAGTCGAAATCCATCATACTCATTCAGCAAAGCTGTCAACTTAGTAACACTTGCACGAGCTGAAGATTGGTTTCCTAATGCACCTCCTACACTTTTTGCCAAAGACATCAGTTTATCGGCATTAAACAGAAGACTTATCTTATTAGGCTCTAAAAGATTGCACTTTACCTGAGCATTCAGTTTCAATCCAAACTTAGTAGTCAGTAACAACTCTTTTGTTTCGGGATTAAAAGAATAAGTACCATGTATAGTCTTTCCACCTACTGTAGAAACATAAGTGCTATCCGAGTGAAACTCGTATGTACAACCTTTATCAAATCCTAATCTAGTAAAAATACCAGCCATATGATTTTCTACTTTTTTGGCTGCTACTTCCCCACCGGCTTTCGCCAATAGATTATCACTTTCTAATTTACAATCTGGAGCTTGATAATCCCATGTTCCTTCTAAAGAGAAAGACTTTGTTGATAGTTTTTTGTCGGATACAGCCTCAACTACTCCAGAAACAATCGACTTCCAGTCTTGCGCAAAAGTCATTTGTTGCCCTGAAATAATCAAGCCCAAACCAAGCAGACATTTTAAGATACAATGTTTCATATCAACAAGCCTTGAAACTCATATCCAAACCTTTCACAGAATGAGTCAAAGCTCCTACAGAAATGTAATCAACTCCACATTCTGCATAATCACGCAATGTCTCGAAAGTGATGCCGCCAGACGATTCCAACTCAACACGACCGTTAACCAATTCTACAGCCCTACGAGTATTCTCTGGAGTAAAGTTGTCAAGCATGATACGGTCTGCACCACCTAAATCCAAAACCTGCTGCAATTCATCAAAGTTTCTTACTTCAATCTCAATCTTCAAGTCTTTACCTTTCGCCTTACAATATTCACGTGCACGAGTAATAGCCTTGTCAATACCACCAGCAAAGTCAACATGATTGTCTTTCAGCAAAATCATATCAAACAATCCGATACGATGATTAACGCCACCGCCAATCTTTACTGCCATTTTTTCCAGGATACGCATACCAGGAGTCGTTTTACGAGTATCCAAGACACGGGTCTTTGTACCTTCCAAACGCTGCACATAACGATTTGTCATGGTAGCAATACCACTCATACGCTGCATGATATTCAACATCAAGCGTTCTGTTTGCAAAAGTGACTGGATTTTTCCTTCCACTACCATTGCCACGTCACCTGGTTTTACATGAGTTCCATCTTCCATAAAGACTTCCACTTTCATTTCAGGATCGAAACGATGAAACACTTCTTTAGCAATTTCAATACCAGCCAAAATACCTTCTTCCTTAATCAGAAGTTTTGATTTTCCCATTGCATCAGCAGGAATACATGAAAGTGTGGTATGGTCACCATCACCAATATCTTCAGCAAAAGACAAGTCTATCAGACGGTCTATCAAATCTTTAACTACTTTTTCATCCATCTTATTCTAAATTTATATGGTTAATCTTATGGCAAAGGTACATAATTTCTTTCACTATCAAGTCATTCCAACCTTACTTTCCACCTATAACTTCACAGAAAACGATCCTATATAAACAATCTGCACGATAAAACAATTCTGCACAGTCTGCTTTCAGCTTAGGGAAACATCATGGTGCAAATACAACAACCCTATATACCATACAACAAAAGCATTAGCAGGGTTTATATGGAAGTTTCATAAATCATGGTTCTATCTACCTCTAAATAATCTGCTCCTTTTCTGCATTCCTCCACCAACAAAGGTAAAGAAAATTGGCTATCTTTGCAAAATCAGTGTTCAAAAACTCAAAATACAGAATATGAAAATAACCCTACTTGTAACAGGAAAGACTGTGGAAAAGCATTATATTGCAGCTATAAATGATTATTTGGAACGCACCAAACATTACATTTCATTTGACATGGAAGTTATTCCAGAACTGAAGAATACCAAAAGCCTCAGCGCCGACCAACAGAAAGAGAAAGAGGGAGACCTGATTCTGAAAGCTCTTCAGTCGGGAGATGTAGTAGTGCTGCTAGACGAACATGGGAAAGAATTTCGCTCAGTAGAATTCGCATCATGGATAGAACGAAAAATGCATACGGTAAACAAACGACTCGTCTTTATCATCGGCGGACCTTATGGCTTCTCTCCTGCCGTATATCAAGCTGCACAAGAAAAAATCTCGCTCTCCAAAATGACATTCTCTCACCAAATGATCCGGCTGATTTTCGTAGAGCAACTTTACCGCGCCATGACTATCTTGAACAACGGCCCGTATCACCATGAATAATCATACCAAAAGTAGGACCTTGCCGATATATCATCAAACAAGGTCCTACCATTTTATATCATTGTTTAGAAAATAAACTTAAAGCGGCTTATACTCCACAAAAGCCTCCATTGCCTCATAAGAAGCCAATCCCAGACTGTCATACAACGAAGCAGTACCACGATTACGGTCTTCACTGCGCTGCCAGAACAAACGCTCATCGTTACCCAAGAACGGTGCGCTCTCCATCTGCGACTGATGTTTAAGGATAGAATTACGCTTAGCACGTAACTCCTCTGGGCTCAAAGGAACAGCCATCTCAATGTTCTCAATTTCCCATTCAGCCCATGCTCCACGATACATCCAAATTCGACAGTCTTCCAGCCATTCAGCTCCTGCATTCTTTTCTTCATCAATGGCAGCCAATACAGCATCCGTACATACACGATGCGTACCATGAGGGTCAGCCAAATCACCAGCCACATAAATCTGATGAGGTTTTACAGTGCGAAGCAAGTCTAATACAATTTCCACATCCGCTTCACTAATCGGGTTCTTTTCAATACGTCCTGTTTCATAGAACGGCAAATCAAGGAAATGACAACGCTCTAATGGAATCTGATTAAATGTACATGCAGTACGTGCCTCACCACGACGAATCAATCCCTTGATAGTCAATATATCGCGCGTATCAAAATCACTTTCCGTCTTTTGAGAGAAGAAACTCTTAATTTCAGCATACTTACTCTTAATTGTTTCATTCTGACCTCCATCAAACAACTGATTGAAACCATTGATAAAATGCATAAAACGAACTACTTCTTCATCACCCACAGCTATATTTCCAGAAGTCTGATATGCCACATGCACCTCATGTCCCTGTTGAACAAGACGACGCAAAGTACCTCCCATTGAAATTACATCATCATCTGGATGCGGAGAGAATACAACTACTCGTTTAGGGAACGGTTTAGCACGTTCCGGACGATAAGTATCATCTGCATCAGGCTTTCCTCCCGGCCACCCAGTAATGGTATGCTGCAAGTCATTAAAGATCTTGATATTTACATTGTATGCCGAGCCATATAATGCCAACAACTCACTCAAGCCATTTTCATTATAGTCCTTATTTGTCAGCTTCAAAATAGGCTTCTTTGTCACCATACAAAGCCAAACGATAGCACTGCGAATTAACTTATTGTTCCATTCACAATTTGTCACGAGCCATGGACGCTGGATACGTGTCAGATGTGCAGCAGTAGGCAAATCCACGCAAACCATTGCATTATGATGCATCTGAAGATAAGAAGCTGGCACTGTATCCGAAATCTTATCCTCTACCGCTAGCCTCACTATATCTGCTTTTTCTTCATCCAATGCCAACAAATAAATCTTGCGGGCCTCCATAATAGTACCCACTCCCATTGTGATAGAACATGGAGGAAGATTATCTATACCCAAATTATGAGCAGCCTCGGCACGAGAAGGTCCATCTACAAGGATAAGACGAGTAGTAGAAGAAATGGTAGACCCTGGCTCATTCATGCCAATATTTCCTTCACCGCCAATTCCCATAACAACAATATCAACACCACCATAAGTTTTGATACGCTGTTCATACAGATGACAATGCTCTACCACTGCCTCCTGCGGCACCGTACCGCTCATTGTAAATACATTTTGAGAATCAATATCCACTTGTGAAACAAACAATGTATTCAAACGGCTGAAGCAACTGCTACTCGTTTCTGCCAACGGATAATATTCATACAAATTAAACAATACCACATTACGGAAACTTACCCCCTCTTCTTTATGACGTCGCACCAGTTCTGCAAAAAGCGGACGCATAGAGATGCCTGCACCTGCAGCAATCGTACAGAATTTGCCGTCTCTTTGGCGTTCCTGCACCTTACGCACTATTTCATCGGCAACATGCATCACACCTTCCTCTGCTGTTTCAAAAATAGTTGTAGGGATTTTTTCGAAACGGGTCAATACTGAATTTTCGATGGTATTTTCCGGTTTATAATACTTAGTAGACACTCTATTGAGAGATATCTGAGAGCTAAGGTTAGTTCTCATAATTTAGTCCTCCTTTTTTAAAGCAAAAATCCGCAAGCACCCTGCTTTTCAGGATGACTTGCGGATTTTCAAAAAATTATAAATTGTTTTTTTCAATATCCTTAAAATACTTGTAAGTACCTACCTTCAACTCATCCGTTGCAGGTTCATCGCAAACGATGATTCCATGAGGGTGTAACTGCAATGCACTGATAGTCCACATTTGAGTGATACCACCTTCAACTGCATGCTGCAAAGCACGAGCCTTGCTATGTCCGTTACACATAATCAGCACTTCTTTAGCGTCAAGTACTGTACCCACCCCTACTGTCAAAGCTGTTTTAGGAACCTTGTTAATGTCGTTTTCAAAGAAACGAGAATTAGCGATGATTGTGTCAGTAGTCAATGTTTTCATACGAGTACGTGATGTCAAAGAAGATCCCGGTTCATTGAAAGCAATATGTCCGTCAGGACCGATACCACCTAAGAACAAGTCAATGCCACCGAATGACTTAATCTGAGCTTCATAGTTTGCACATTCAGCCTCCAAGTCAGCAGCATTACCATTCAAGATATGGATATTTTCCTTATTAATGTCAATATGATTGAAGAAATTATTAAACATAAAAGAATGGTAACTTTCTGGGTGGTTTTCAGGAAGGCCTACATATTCATCCATATTGAATGTAACCACATTTTTGAAAGAAACTACACCTTTTTTGTTCAACTCTATAAGAGCTTTATACATACCCAGCGGAGATGATCCAGTAGGAAGTCCCAACACGAAAGGCTTTTCTGCAGTAGGATTAGCCTTATTGATTTTCTGTGCTACATAATTAGCAGCCCAATTTGACAGAGCCTGATAGTCTGATTCAATAATTAATCTCATAGTATAATCTATTCAATTTTATTAATACATGTGCATATCAATTCATCGGTTAATGATATACAATGCAAATATATTAGTAATTGCAGACATAAACAACTATTAAGGTAAAACAATTTATACCGGCCCCTATTTTTTTAAGAAAATATTTCAAAATCTATTCAAAAAAAGCAACAAATCATCAATAAACAAATATTATTGGCATAGTGACAGAAGCCGCTTAGCCAATATGTTGAATTTTTAACAGACTATTAAAATTTAATGAATAACTCAAAATATATAGCGATGACTTGAAGAATGACATTTCCGTACTGAGTTTTACAGTCAGGAAACAGGATAGAATATGACACACCACCTCCATACATGAATTCAAAATACCTTTTTTTAGGTATTGCCTCTTTTTTTAACACTCAATACCTTTGCACTTCAAATTTACAATATTAATAAACCCTCTTTTTTTAATTCATTAATCATAAGACAGTAACAGTGAAACAGTTTTTTACTTTACTCTTCTGTCTGCTTTTCAGCCTAATAGCAGAAGCTCAAATACGACAGATAAAAGGAACGATTTGTGACAAGGACAACCAGCCTCTGACAGGAGCTGCTGTTCAAGTAAAAAACACCTCCTATGGAGCTATAGCCGACATAAACGGGGAATACACCCTTTCTGGCAATTGGAGCAAAGGAAGTGTCATTGAATTTTCATTCATCGGAATGAAACCAAAACAAGTGACGTATACCGGACAAAAACTATTGAACATTATTCTAGAGGAGGACATTAATCTGATAGATGAAGTAGTAGTTACAGCCAAAGCAAACATCAATGAAATTGATATACGTGCTAAAGCAGGTGTAGTACAGGCCATCGATGTTAAACGCATTACAAGTAAGCCCATGATTGATATGGGGTTAGCACTTCAAGGAAGTGTACCAGGACTGACAATCAGCAATACTGGAGACCTTGGCAGTGACCCTAGAATCAGAATTCGAGGAAATTCTTCATTGCGCAAAAGCAACTCTACCAACGAACCTCTTTATGTAATGGACGGACAAGTTATCAGTCCCGAAACCTTCTACAATCTCAATCCTGCCGATATCAAGGATATCAAGGTATTGAAAGATGCTGCATCGTGCGCTCTCTATGGTATAAAAGCCGCCAATGGAGTTTTGGAAATCACTTCACATCGAGGAAGTAGCGGTAAACCAACTATCACCTATAGCATGGATATGGGAGTCACCACCCGCGGAAGAAGAGGGGTGGATATGATGGAAAGTGCAGAAAAACTCGAATTGGAACGACTCCTACAAAATCCTGCTACGCCTGGATATAGATATAGCGCAGACTATTATCAAAAGTATTATCCAGATGCTCCCAACTTGAACGAAATGATTGAAGCTGGAGAAGTAAAACTCGACTCACTGCGCAATATCAACACCGACTGGTTTAAAGAATTGTTACGTACCAACTTATACCAAAAACACAATGTCAACATACGTGGAGGAAATGAACTTACCACATATTACTTATCGGCCAACTATACCAAACAGGGAGGACGACTACCTGGCAACGACAAGCAACGAATGGGTATGCGCCTCAACATGGACCAAAAGTTAGGAAGAGCAGGATACCTGATGTTAAGTATCAATGGTGGATATGCTCGTACAGATACACCCAATGGTACAAATTCCGACCCAACTTCACTCATTTACAACCTCAATCCATACGAACAGGCAAATCATACAGAACTGGTATCTTATCCTGGCAGAAGCTATTTTGACCTGATGAACCAATATAGTGAACAAGGTAGCGTGAAAGATGCAGGAGCTAGTGCCACGATTACACTGAACCCTTTGCCAGGACTGGATTTAGCAGCTGTTGTAGGGCTGGATTTTCTCTTAAGTGAAAATCAGGAGTTCACCCCTTCCACCTCCTACTCGGAAACAACGGGAGGAGTACCAGAAATCGAACGAGGTATTTATAAGAAATCAAAAAATGTGAATACAAATATATCCAGCAATGTACGAGTCAACTACAGCCGCGTATTTAAAGGCAGACATGAAATTACTTTAGGAGCAAACATGGACTACTACCAAAGCATTTCAGACAATGTAGGAATCACTGGATATGGTGTAGGAACCATCAACTCATCTTCTGCTATCAACCAATCACTTTCGGGCAACAGAAAGCCCGAAGTACATGGCCAAAAAGACAAAAATGCCCAAATAGGATTCGGAGGACTAATAGGATATACACTCGACAACATATACGACTTTTACGGTACGTATAAAGCCGATGGTTCTTCTATCTTACCTACCGGAAAACGATGGAACAACGCCTGGGCTGTAAGTGCAGGATGGACTCCTACTCATTACGACTTTTTGGAAAGCAACAGGATCCTTACCAATCTCAATTTAAAACTGTCATATGGTTATACTGCTAATTTGAGCGGAGTTACAGTAGCATCAACAGTAGCATCTTTTGCCTTTTCAAACGGAAGTTATGAGAACCAACGTCCGCTGGATTTCATCATGTTATATAATAAAGACTTGAAACCAGAACAAACAAAATCTGTAGACGCAGGAATCTCCATTAGCTTATTTAACCGCATAGATTTGAATTTCAACTGGTATAACCGACGTACAGAACAGGCCTTGCTAGATGTTCCTATTCCTTCTTCTACTGGATTTACTTCCCTGCAACGAAACATTGGAGTACTCCAAAATAAAGGATATGAACTCTCTGTCAATGCAAAAGTTATTGATAACCCAAACTGGACATTTATATTAGGAGGAAACTTCTCCTACAATAATAATAAAGTACTAAACCTTTATTATACGGACAAGATATTTATGACCAACCAGTCACTACGTCCCGAATATGAAGTGGGAAAGTCATATGATATGCTCTACGGACCGCATTCATTAGGTATCAACCCCCTAACTGGATACCCAGTGTTTCGCGCTGCTGATGGAAGCGAAAAACAAGCCAGTGAAGTGTTGGAAGCTAGTGACATTGTAGCATTGGGACATCTTACTCCCCCTTATACTGGAGGACTGAACTTAAGTTTAAGATACAAGTCTTTCGATTTCAACATGGATATGTATTATGTTAAGGGTGGAGTACAGCCTTTCAACTACAGCTATGTAAGAAATCAAGATAAAGCAAAATTTAATGCAGTAGCAGGACAAGCCGACAAAATGTGGTTTAAACCGGGAGATGAGAATAAAGCATACGGAAATCCATTCTACACCAATTCTATAGCCGAAGAAAACCTCACCTTATACCCAAACTCACAAACGGTAGGAAAAAGTGATTATCTGAAACTATCTATGATTTCACTCCGCTACCGATTGTCACCTCGATTCCTAAGAGAGCATCTACCTTTTGTCAAATATGCGAGTATCGCCTTGCAAGGGTCTAACTTGTTCACATGGACAGCCTACAGCGAATCGGATCCAGAAAGCGGTACTTTGGCAGGTAGTCAACAACCAGTATATACCATCAACTTAAATGTTACATTCTAATAAGTATTACCCTCATGATAAAAAAAATAACACTCCTATGCATGATTGGTCTATTGACAGCATGCTCACTTGACATTCCACCAGCCGATCAATATTCCGATCCTTATGCTATCACAGATGTCACATCGGCACGCTCATTCCTGACATCTGCCTATATGCTATATCCTCACTACGAATTTGAACTTTCGGTACTAGGCAACGATTTCTGCCAAACTTCTCTCATTAACTACAATGTAGATGTGAAAAACCTTTATCTTTGGAGAGAAGATAAAATTATAGAAACAGCAGAGTCGCTATGGCTGAGCTATTATAATACAATTGCCAACTGCGACATCTTGCTGGAGCGGATGGATAATGTCAATACAACATCAGAAGATGACAAACAACAGAAAAATGCCATTTATGCCGAAGTTAAGACTTTGAGAGCAATGTGTTATTTCAACCTGCTCAGACTCTTTGCCCCACCTTATGCAAAAAACCCAGAAGCCGATGGGGTAATATTAAAAACAATAGTCGGATTGGAATTTCTGCCTCGCTCCTCAGTGCGCACTTGTACCGACTTCATCCGAAACGAACTGCGTGACGTAGAGAGTATCACCAATACTCCCAAAGCAAACGGATGGATCTCCCAACAAGCTGTTTTCTACTTGCAGGCTGAAGTTGAACTTTACGCCGGAAATTATAAAAAGGCTGCCATGTATGCCGAAAAGGTTTTGAAGAAAGCTCATGTGTCAATGTACCAAGACAATGAGAAACTATGGCAAAAAGAACAGTTTAACGGCAGGATTTTTGCCTTCTATCATTCCGGAGGATATTACACAGAACTCCAGTATCGCGAAAAGGAAGGCGACTACTTTGCCGTAAACCCTCACCTAAGTTTTCATGAAAAAGACAACAGAAAGGCTTATACCATATATCTGTTTCCTCAAGATCAGAAAGAACGGGCTCTCTTCGGGAAATATAACAAGAACAATAAAGAAGGTAATGAAACTACCTACATCAATGTAATGCGCTATTCGGGTGCTGTATTCATTGCAGCTGAAGCCAACAGCCGCATTGCTGCAAATGAAGAGAAAGCTAGGGAGCAAATCAACACTTACCTGAATGCCTGTGGAGCTCAACCGATAGACAATTCAGTAAAAGGAAAAGCCCTTACTGATAGTATCTTGAAAGAGAAACAAAAGGAATTTATAGGAGAAGGACTCAACTTTTACGACCTGAAACGAACCCAATCCACTTCTCTTGACCGCTTGAACGTATGGGGAAACGGTATTGCTGCCACTATACAGCCGACAGACTTCCGGTGGACTTTCCCTATTCCTGAATCGGAATATAGATACAACGAGCATATTAACCAAAATGAAGGCTGGCCTAAAATACCCAATAAAAAATAAAAAAACATGAATATCACTTATCTTTCAACTAAATACCTTATATTTATCCTCGCTGCGCTGGCGGGATTTTCTGCATGCAGTGATGTGAAGGATTATAGTAGTCATTTCCATAATTACATTCAACTCTCTGCTCAAGGCAATTCAACATTGAATGAAGACGACACTCTTCCGGTAAAAGTAAACATCTTACTAGCCTCAACGCCTAGGAAAGATGTTTCTATATTATTGGAATTAAGTGGGAACTCCAACGAGGTGCTTCGTTTAGAACAGCCACAAATCGATTTCAAGGCTGGAGAAAAAACGGCACAAGTGGAAATCTACTCTAACCAAAAAGGAATACTAAACCAACAACAAGTAGTGACCCTAAAAGTCAAATCATTTACGGACAACAATATGGAGGCTTGGAACGAACAAAACATTATCGTAAAGCCCAACAAAAACATTCCCGAACTGACAGAAGAGCAACTGATCTTACTGGATGAATACAAAAGCAAGTGGGGGCTAGACCTTTCCCGATTCCTGGGAAAGTTAAAGTGCAATACCACAGTTACATTTAATTCGGGAGACTATGGTATACTCTATGACGACAAAGATACCAAGACCTATGAGGGGACTTCCATTATCACTCTCAGCGAGCATGCCACAGCCGAACGACCAATACTGAAAATCCTAAACAATCCATTAGGAATGGGGTCTTTCTTGTGGGAAATGATGCGCCGATGCACTATAGATAATCAAACATGGAACGACCATGAAAACAATCCAGAACCAATTGCTATTCTGAAAGCTATCAACTACAACAAAAATGATGAGGTGTTTGAAGCAAGCCTAGATGGTATTGAACTGGTCCCGACCCAAAATCATGCAACATTCATAAAGCCTGTAATGACCTCACCTGCCAACGAAGAGTTTGGCACAGATGCCACTTGGCTCAATGTTATTCCTTTTGAATATCAGTTCAGTGCATGGACACGCTTTCAGGAAATGGCCGAAAACAACGTAACTTATCAGTTTAAAGAAGGTAGCCAAACAATAGAGAGATATCTAAAAGAAGCTCCCGAAAGCTATCGGCTTAACCCAACCTACCATCTCACCTACTCCAATCTCGATACAGATGAATGGGGAGATGAAACAGCCTATACTCAACCTTCGGCTTCTTACAATCTTGAACAAGGTGTATTGCAATTCAACTTCCCTTGGGATTGTCAGATTTCATCGGGAGGATATACCCTCTTTCGGGTAACTTATACATTAAATCCTATTTCAAAGAATTAATAACTACAACAAATAATAACCATCAACTAAACAATGAACATTAGAAACATACGTATAATTCGATTTCTAGGAATGCTCATTTTGACTTCCACAGGCTTTTCTACACCTATTTATGGGCAGCATGTATCAGCAAACGAAAATATCTCTCTACCTTCCAATGCCACGGAAGGTACATTGAATAATGGACTTCACTATCTGATTCTGCCCAATGACAACCCTTCGCACACCGCTGAATTCAGATTAGTAATGAAACTGGGAGCGGTACAAGAATCGGACAGTCAATTGGGTTCTGCACATTTTTTGGAACATATGGCTTTTGCCGGCACCAAGCATTTTCCAGAACGGTCCATGATAGAATATCTAGAAGGATTAGGTATGAAATTCGGACGCGACATCAATGCTGTAACCGGATATGACCGAACTGTGTTTATGCTTACTGTGCCTATGAACAGCAACAATCAAAATACGGCCGACAGTACCTTGCTCATCTTAAAAGACTGGCTAACCAACATCAGCTTTGAAGAAGAGCGTACTCGAAAAGAACGCGGAGTCATCTTAGAGGAACTGAGAGGCTACGACATTGGTGATGATTTCTATTCTTTGAAGATAGGACAAAACAGATTTACCCAACGAATGCCACTGGGCAAATCTGAAGATATCAAAAGTATTGACAGAAGCAAGCTGATTGAGTTTTACGAAAAATGGTATACTCCACAACTTGCCAGCATTATTGTGGCAGGCTGCATCAATCCGGAAAAGACAGAAAAGCAACTAAAAAAACTGTTTTCTGATATTCCAGCCAAAAGCATCAAAGACTATCAGACCTACTCACTTGATTATAGCCAAGGAGTACACTTCAAGGAAGTTAAAAGCAACCTTAAAAAAAACTCAGAACTGGAACTTATTGTGCCCCATCCTTGCGTAGTGGGAAAAAATCTTACTTCAACTTATCAAAAAGAACTGGGGAACCTTCTGGTCAGAATGATTAACAAGAGACTTGAACTCCGTAACATACCAGCATCTATTTCAGACGACTGGTATCTTGCGGAGAAAAATCATTTTGTAATCTCTATTTCACGTAAGAACAAGGAAGAACTGCTTGCTGCCATTACTCGCATCAGTGGAGAGCTAAACTACATAATCAACAATGGATTCTGCCCCAATGAAATGCAATTAGGGATTTCCGACTTTCAGCAAACATTGAGGGTTACTTCCGACGGACAATCTTCGGCACAATGGTGTGAAGATTTTACTGATTATATCTTGGCTGGCGACAAGTATATCCACCAAGAAGAAGAAATGGAAAAACTGAGACAGAAATTTAGCCACACAGACAGCCAAGAATTACAGCAACTACTATCCAGCTGGTTAGATTATCAAAAACAACATCTGCTGATTGCATATAGGAACTGCAATGCTTCAACTGACTCTCTTGATGAGAAAGAAACCGTTGAAGCATGGCAGGCTGGAAAGGACTTGTCGGTAGAGCATTTCGAATTTCACCATAAAGACGAAACTGAAACTTTACTCAACACACCAAAATGCCTAAAAAAAATGCATCACCCACAAGAACACCTGATAACACAAAATACTTATTATCCGGAAACAAAGGTATATGAATATTCATTGAAGAATGGTTTGAAGTTTATCTTAAGGCCAACGAAAGATGACAACAAGACCCTGCTCTTGACTGCCTTTGCACGTGGAGGGATTGCAGACTTAACAGAAAACGATTACCACTTGCTGGAAGGTACTGCCGGGTATATCGAAATGGGAGGTATTCAATCTGTCAATTACGACACTTTGACAACCTATATAGGACAAGAAAGCATATCATTGAATGTTTCTATAGGTAATTACTGGCACGATATAATGGGAATGGCGCCAGTCAACCGTTCACAAGAGTTGTTCAACCTGATGTATGAAAAAATATATCATCCAGAATTATGCTACCAAGATTTCGAGGATATCCGCAAAGAAGAACTTGAAAACATTGGGAAGGAAACTCTCTTAGAACAAATGATGAAATGCGCACAAGACAGACTACTGAACCAACGTCTCGATTCATTAGTGGGCAATGCACCTACCACAAATTTACGTCCACGTACACGCAAGGATATAGAAAAATTGAACCTTGACCAGATAGCCGACTATTTTAAAAACCTATTTGGAAACCCACAAGGGATGACAATGGTCATTACCGGAAATTTTAATCCAGATATACTGCTTAAACAGCTGACAGGAACTTTTGGACGTATGGAAGTTCCCGGCAAGAGTCTTCCATATCATAGCCGTCCTGTTAAATTATCAGAACAACTGTATGTTGAGGAATTTGACAATGATGTAGAAACACAAGCTCAATTGGAATATGTCTTCGCACATCATTACCAACCGTCGCTCAAAGAAGGACTGACTTTGAAACTGATGAGAGATGTGCTCCAACAACGAATGCTGAAAATATTGCGTGAGGAAAAGAATATCGTCTATTCACCTTATGTATCACTATTCTACAAAGGTATTCCCGAACAGACATTCTATCTTGACATATCAGCATCTGTGGAGGTGTCAAATACTGCAATCGCTGAAGATGCCATTTTGAATATCATTCAGGAATTACAGGAAAAACCTATCAGCCAAGAAGAATTGGAAACAATGAAAAGGTCATTCCTCATCACAAAAAGCCAAGTGCTGGACGAAACCGCAGCATCAGACTGGAGAAATACTCTAGTCAACCAACTAAAGAATGGAGAATCACTGAAAGATTTCGACAACTATTCGAAAACTCTTGGTAAAATCACTCCTAAAGATTTGCAGCAGGCTTTCAAAAAATACATCAATACACGTAAATTCATCCTTCTCTATATGGGAAAACATTTAAAATACTCTAACAAGTAACAGATATGAACAAACTATTGCTTACGATAGGTTTTATGCTGATAGGAATCAGCCTAAACGCTCAAAACGGATACAAAAAAGCTTATACTCTCTTTGATGTAGAAGGAAAAGAAATAAGCTATCAAGAAATGATTGAAGGGTTAGCTCAAGCCGATGTTGCCATGATAGGCGAAATACACAACTGCGTAATCACTCATTGGCTAGAACTGGAAATCAGCCAGTCTCTGTATGCCATTCACGGCAACAAACTGATGATGGGAGCGGAAATGTTTGAAAGCGACAACCAGCTACTGATAAACGAGTATATGAACCGCACCATTTCATACAATAGCTTTGAAGATGAAGCTCGCTTATGGCCTAATTATAGTACGGACTATTATCCGTTTGTCTATTTCGCAAAAGAAAACAACATTCCTTTCATCGCTACAAATGTTCCACGAAGATATGCCAATATGGTAAAAAACAAAGGGCTACAACAGTTGGACTCCCTTTCGGATGAAGCGAAACAATACATTCCCAAACTCCCCATACGTTTCACTCCTTCCGAACAACAACATCAAATGATGGGGATGATGCATGCCTTAGGAAAGGGTTCATCCAACCCTGATTATCTGGAGCAGGCCCAAGCTATCAAAGATGCTACAATGGGGTGGTTCATTGCAAAAAACATCAAACATAAGTTCCTCCATTTCAACGGGAACTTTCACTCAGATTTCCACGGAGGTATCATCCCTTATCTATTGGAATACCGACCGGGTACTACTATAAAGACGGTATGTGCAGTACGACAAGAAGATATCTCCCAACTTGGCGAGGAGAACAAAGGAAGAGCTGACTATTATATCTGTGTACCCGAAAATATGACAAGCAGCTATTAAACTTAACATTACATCAACTCTAAGAACCGCTATTGACAGATGTTTCTTCAATAGCGGT